>NZ_JAAHHM010000138.1:0-15657 GCF_010692445.1 Moorena sp. SIO3E8
AGAAGACTTCATACGAGATGAATGAAGTCATATGTGTGGGGTTTTAGACGTGGTGTTTTCCGTGATAGTTTTTTCATAATAATTAAGGGAATCGGGAATCGGGAGTCGGGATTCGGGAATCGGGAATCGGGAGTCGGGAATCGGGAGTCGGGAATCGGGAATCGGGAATCGGGAATCGGGAGTCGGGAGTCGGGAATCGGGAGTCGGGAGTCGGGAATCGGGAATCGGGAATCGGGAGTCGGGAATCGGGAATCGGGAATCGGGAATCGTCAGAAAAGAAGGAAATGCAACCCAAAAGTCCCCCTTAAAAAAGGAGGAAATGCAACCCAAAAGTCCCCCTTACTAAGGGGGATTTAGGGGGATCCGAATCAGGGATTAACGTTATAATCCTGTTTTTATCAATTTCTCTGCTTTCGAGACCGGAAGTTTCCGACAACTGGGGCAAAGTCTAGTCTATTGTTTGGTAAGCATTCAGCATTCAGCATTCAGCGGTCAGCACTCAGCACTCAGCATATTTTATTCAAAAGCACCTCAAGTAGTGTAGCCATAAGCTGATAACTGATAGCTGATAGCTAATAGCTGTTCGCGTAGCGTGCGCGTAGCGCTTAAGCTGATAGCTGATAGCTGATAGCTGATAGCTGATAGCTGATAGCTTACGACTTAGCTAACAGACTTAGGAATTGCCATCCCATCATGGGGATTAAATAAATGAATCTTCTCTGGGTCTATAGACAGCCAAATTTCGTCACCTATTCTGACAATTTTATCTGGTGGCACTCTGACCTGAAGAGGGCTAGAGTCTTCAGGGATACTGACGGATAGATAAGTATCGTTCCCTAGAGCTTCCACTAGATCAACGCTAACCACCAAGTTTTTGGGGGCAGGAGCACTGATACTCATATGTTCCGGACGAACTCCTAAGGTTAAGGATTGACCATCATACTGGTGCAGTATCGGTTCCCAAACTTCTGGAAGGGTCAGGCGGAACTGAGAATTACACACTATCCGAGGGGCTTTCACCTGAACCGGGATAAAATTCATCGGTGGTGAACCAATGAATTCCGCCACAAACCGGTTAGCCGGTTGATTATATATTTCTAGAGGAGGAGCAATCTGTTGGATGCGACCGTCTTTCATCACCGCGATCCGATCCCCCATAGTCATCGCTTCCGTTTGGTCATGGGTGACGTAGATCGTAGTTGTACCCAACTGCCGCTGTAGTTTCACAATTTGGCTGCGAGTCTCTGCCCGGAGTTTAGCATCCAAATTAGAAAGGGGTTCATCCATTAAAAAGACCTGGGGATTACGGGAAATTGCCCGTCCCAGAGCAATCCGTTGTTTTTGTCCCCCAGACAGCTGCTTTGGCAATCGATTCAGCAAGTGTTCTACTTGTAGCAACTTAGCTACTTTGCGAACCTGCTGATCAATCTTTTTCTCTCGTTCGGACAGGTATCGCAGTTCCCGAGGAAGCGATCGCGTCATTGTGGTTAACACATTTTCCAGATTCGAGCGAACTTCCCCATTCAACATGCCTGTAGCCACAAGCCCTTGCTTGATTTGGGGTGGCAGATTCTTGCCCCAATGCACACTATTAGAGTTCCCATTAGAGTCTTCTGCCATGTTGAATTGCCCATAGCCAGTTCGTCTGAGTCCAAAGGCAATGTTTTCATACACACTCAGATGGGGATAGAGGGCATAATTTTGAAACACCATGGCGATGTCTCGTTCTTTGGGTGGTAAATCATTAACTTGTCTGTTCCCCACCCAAATTTTGCCCGCAGTCAATTCCTCTAGTCCAGCAATGATCCGCAATAGAGTACTTTTGCCACAGCCTGAAGGACCAACCAGCACCATAAACTCGCCATCGTTGACTTCCAGATTTATGCGCCGCAAGATATTAAGGGTTTTAGGTGTCTGTGCAGATTTTTCTCCTTCAAGGCTTGGTGACTCTTCGTTCTTTGTCACCTTAGGTTCCGTTGTTACTGGTGCAACAACAGTATCCCCTTTGCGGGCGGGAACACTTTTATAAACGTTTTCCAGAATAACCTGTGCCACGTTGGTCAATATCCAATTACGCTTAATTTTTTCTTTACTGTGATCGTTTCCAACTCTGATGCCGCAATTTTTCCATACTTAGGGTTACCACACCTAACGTTACCAGAAACAATCCGATAATTTCCTGTAACCCTAAACCTTCTTGAATAAATCCCACGGCTAAGACGGTAGTTAACACTGGTGCTGTTGACGCGATAATCGCAGCTATACGCCCACCAATGAGCCTGATGGCAAGGTTTTGCACGAGATAGCTCACTAAGGTGATTACCCCCAACCCCAGACAGCTGAAGTATAAAGCCAGTCTGTGGCTTGGTTCAACAAAAAAGCGCCAAGATTGATCTAGGGGAAATGATAAGCTCAGGCTAGAAAATACCAAAATTAATATAAAATTAATAAAGCTATAAGGAATAGGGTTGAGCTTTCTAGCACTGACTTGGGTCAAGATAATGTAAACAGCGAAGCTCAAACCCGCACCAGCAGCAGCTATAACTCCCAATTCAGAAGAGGGCTGGTTAGCTGCAAGACTAGGCAGGGCAATCAGCAACGCTCCGCCCACAACACCAACCATGACTAGACCACGAACTAGATGTGGGCGATATAGATCGGAGGGAAATAGATGTGTGCGATTCCCAAACAGCAATCCTGTCAAGATTACCGTCACAATAGGATATATAAAAAAAATGGTGATTGCTACCCCTGGTTGAATAATACCTAATGATAGGTATATTAGCACTTGGGATAAAAATAAAAAGAAGCTACTCGCCACGACCTGGCCAAATAAAGGCAAGTCTCCCGACAGAGCACAACGCCTAATATCTCGCCACACCGATGGGTAGAGTAACCTAGCCACAAATGCCATCAACGGTACTACCACCAGCATCTTTAGCCACAGAATCAGTAGCGAGTTGCCAAAACCAGGAGCCACTAAGCCTCCCACTTGAACATTCTGTAGACCAAAGAGCCAAGATTGATTAAAGATTACATATATGATTATATTCTGAAACGACAAAATTAGGCAAGACAGTAAGGCCAAAAGCACCCCTATTGAGATTTTTTTTGGGATTTTTACACGACTTTTCTGCGATCGCGTCAGCTGGTGTGGGATAGCTTGATCAGCAGCACTCCTCTGTTTTGGGGATACCATAAGTTTCTTGGTGTTGGCAGGGATAGCAATATAAGCATTACAGTCTTTGATGCTGTATGCTAAAGAGTCGCTGAAAATGAATTGATCATAAACCCATGAATACCACAATCAAGTCTGCTAGTGATTCCAACCAAGGTCTAGAATCGGTAAACACCGCTGATTTCTCTGGCACTGGGCTAACGCGATCGCAATATCAGCAAAAAATGCAGCGACGCAAGGAAATACAGGAACAACGCCTAGCTAAAGCCTCCAAACAAAAAGGTCTGATTGTGGTTCATACCGGCAACGGCAAAGGGAAGACCACAGCTGGCTTAGGCATGGTCTTGCGATCGCTTGGTCATGGCTACCGAGTTGTGATTGTACAATTTATTAAGGGTGCTTGGGAACCCGCCGAAAAAGCTGCCTTAGAGCACTGGACAGTAGCCACTGATAACAATCCCCCTCAATTAGAGTTCCATGCCATGGGCGAAGGCTTTACCTGGGAGACTCAAGATCGAGAGCGAGACATCGAAAAAGCCCAATCCGCCTGGGATGCCGCCTTAGGGTTTATCCGTAACCCTGACATTAAGCTAGTGCTATTGGATGAGATTAACATAGCCTTGAAACTCAACTATCTAACCATTGAGCAGGTTTTGGCTGGACTAGACCAAAAACCCGCTGATTCCCATGTCATCTTAACCGGTAGGGGAGCACCAGCCGCGCTAATTGAACGAGCTGACCTAGTCACAGAGATGACATTAGTGAAACATCCTTTAAAAGAACAGGGGATTAAGGCACAACCTGGTATTGAGTTTTAATAGTGAGTTTTCATCCTGTCTCCGAGGGGAGTAGGGGAGAAATTTTTGAACTATTCCTCAACAGTCTACAATCCCCCAGTTTTATGCATTTAACCTTTGGATAGTTTGTACAACAATAGGATGATCCCAAAAAAATTATGGCGTTTTCTGCAAATCCGGTCGCTCTTCTGGTATAATAGCGCCCTCAACTGGACAGACTTCCACGCAAATGCCACAGTCAATGCAGCTAGAAAAGTCAATCCAGTACCAGTCACTCCCCAGGGCATTTTTCCCTGGTCCTGGATGAATGCACGCCACTGGGCAACATTCAACGCAATCAGCAATTCCTTGGCAAGTATCAGTAACAATCGTGTGTGGCACAGTGTTTTCTCGCTTGTGCTAGTGGGTCGGATGTGGATCTTTCTTAATTTTATAGTTACGTAAGTTCCCCCTAGCCAACTCCAACCAATTACTTCCAACTCTTCAATTAGCAGTGGCAGTAATTGGTGCCTGTCTAGACATCACGACCCCCATGAGTTCGGTTATCTCACTTCGGGGTATCTATCTATTTCCTGATTATTGGGTGATTATTTTAATGGAGGGTGTACCTGAGGCTTAATCTCCGAAGCCCCACCAAGGTCCCAAGTCCCACCAGCGATGCAGAGGTGTGCTTTCCGTTGGCGAATTTAATTCGCCAACGGAAAGCACACCTAAGCGGTCTTGGGGAGCCAGTGCCGCCAAAGGGGGTTCCCCCATGAGCGACTGCATCAAGAAATGTAATCGACGGACTCTGTCCCTATGATATTGCGATTTTTTCCTCAAGACAAACAATTGTTGAACCTTTTCACCTTTACCGGGGTCTAAATATCTAATACAATGGAGCTATGTTGAAATCATAATGACTTCAAGTTAATTCCAAAGTGTTTAACCCTTACTAAAGGGAGTTAACCTGAAGACCTCAAACCACCTGGGGGAGGCGGGTTGCTGCCAGGGTAGTAGGAAACTACTACGGGAGTAAGTGCTCGTTCAGCCAAACCTCCGGACGCTGTATAAGACCAATCTGTAAATAGCTTATATATAAGTATATATCACCTATAAATACTTATATAGCTAAAGGGGGTCAGCAGCAGATGAAACATCGAAGCCCTAAAGCCCACATCTTCGATTTGGTTGCGGGTAAAACACCAAGGCCCCAAGAGTATGATCTAAGCGTGCCTGGTCAACTTGTAGGAGTACCATTACTGGGGCAAGCCCCAGACAAAACCTAGAAAAACTTGACTTAGTATACAGCGTCAACCTCATAGTTACGGTTAAATCTCTTTCTAAGGAAGGAGGTAGGTGGTTAATACCTCTTGTAATAAATGTAATGCAATCCATGGCGCAATGATCTCAAGGGAAAGAGATTGTAGTTACTTGATGGAGTAAACATCCGCAACAGAATCTACTATACTGCTTGTTTTTGGAGTCACCACTCACCCATGCCCACTTCTAAAACCAAAACCAAAACTACCAAGCCTACCAAGCCTACCTTCTCAGCAGATATGGTTCGTACCTATCTTCATGAGATCGGTCGCGTACCTCTGCTGACCCATGAGCAAGAAATTGTTTATGGTAAACAAGTGCAGCAAATGATGGCACTTTTAGAGGCAAAAGGCACCTTGGAACAGGAGCTAGAGCGCGAACCGACAACTGAAGAGTGGGCTTCGTCCATTAATAAGACCGAAGCAGAACTGAAAAAAGCCATAGACCAAGGTACTCGAGCTAAGCGCAAGATGATTGAAGCGAATCTGCGCCTAGTGGTAGCGATCGCTAAGAAGTATCAGAAGCGCAACATGGAATTCTTGGACTTAATCCAGGAAGGTACCTTGGGCTTAGAGCGAGGGGTTGAGAAATTTGACCCAACCCGGGGCTACAAGTTTTCCACCTACGCTTATTGGTGGATTCGGCAAGCGATCACCCGTGCGATCGCTCAGCAAGCTCGTGCAATTCGGCTGCCTATCCACATTACTGAAAAGCTCAATAAAATTAAGAAAGTACAACGGGAACTATCCCAGACCCTAGGTCGCAATGCTACTCCCACCGAGATTGCTAAGGAGTTGGATTTAGAACCAGCTCAGATTCGGGAATATTTGAGCATTGCTCGTCAACCCATCTCTCTCGACGTTCGGGTGGGAGATAACCAAGACACAGAGCTGTCTGAGCTGCTAGAAGATGATGGTCTAACACCGGTTAACTACACCACTCAGGAGTCCTTGCGGCAAGACCTAAATCTGCTGTTAGCAGAACTCACCCCTCAACAGCGGGAAGTGCTAGCGCTACGCTTTGGGTTAGAGGATGGCAAAGAGCTGTCTCTGGCTAAAGTTGGTAAGCGACTTAACCTCAGTCGTGAACGGGTGCGCCAGTTAGAACATCAAGCTTTAGCACAGCTACGGCGTCGCCATGCTAATTTCCGGGAGTACATCGCTAGCTAGCTAATGGTTGACTGTCTTCCAAGCATGAGTGGTAGCCAGAAACGGTTACCACTTCTTTTTTTGTAAAGAAATGTAAAAAACCCCGAAATCTCTGTTCTTACCTTTGGAGTATTTCTATAGTCAGAGCAAAATTCACATCACTGTATAAGTTCACCTATAATTTCACAAAATTTTCACATCAAAACCGGAGAGTGAGGAGGTAAAAAACCTGGGGGAGCCATTTAAGAAGCAATTTCTACCTCAACCTGGACGAAAAATTATTCCAAGGGTTGAATAAAAGATGAGTCTGGACTCACCTATTTCAGCAAAAGGTCACTCATAGTTGCTTAAAGCTTGGGTCAACCAATAGCTGGGAGAAAGCTGATAGTCAAGCTTCAGCAAAATTTCAGGCTATGACCAGCGCCAAGTGTGACAGTTGATAAACCGATCAACAAAGGAACAAACCAAAGCATAGTTTAGGCTTAAATAGGTTTATAACCTCAAGAGTCAACATAACTCTGGTTTAAGAAAAATTAACTTTTTCTGATTGATTATGGCTTCATCAATTGACGGTCTAAACTCTCAGAATTTTTGCTTAGGGTGTCTTACAGTTTTTTTTCAAAGGGGGTAAGTATGATGCTTAACCAATTAACTGGATCGTTCTTGTCAGCACGTCAACTGCTAAATCTTAGAAAACTACCCCTAACAACGCTATTGCTAACGATAGGATTGGTAACTACCTCATCAACTATAGCAACACCAGCACCTCAACCGCCAGATCAAGCCATTGATACTACAGCTAGAGCCTACACTCAAGCAACGAGTCGAAATGCATCAATGCCTGATGATGGCATTTACCTCTATGGTGAATCCTCACAACCAGGACAGATTGGTAAAGAATATCTAGTATTTGAAGCGAATCAGGGCAACGTACTTGGTGCGGTATATATGCCTCACTCAGAATATAGCTGTTTTTACGGCACCCTAGATTCAAAACAAATGGATTTGACGGTTATTGATCCCTACAACCAAACCGCTTTGTCCCATACCATTTCCCGTCAACAGCACTCACCTATTGCTGTAGTTGGTGAACGGCTAAGTCTTGACCATCGCTATAGCGCTATTACTTATCCTTACAAAGTTGGACTAGAAGGATATCAACCCATTAGTTCTATTAGTGATAGTGACCAGGAAATTTTGAGGGTTTGCCGGGATAACTACCAAGGAAGAGTCACCGAGTGATTAATGCTCCCTAGGACTAATACTAGTTGCTAGGTAATTCAAGTTTGACTTGACCATTAACAACGTTGGATTAGGTATAAGGCTTGCTGTAGGGAGCATTAAATCAAAAATTCAATCTCTAAAATTTAAATGCTATGCTAATTAAACCATAAAATTGGAACAGTTACTCATAACCCAGCAACCAAACGATTTAGCTCCGATTGCATTTGAGTAGAAACTTGCTCGTAACAAGCATCAACATAATCTTGATCGCGAGCAGCAACACGACCATAGCGCTCAAAAACAATCGGAGGGCAAACACGAGTTGTGATGGGTATGGGCAAGGGTATATTGGGTAGAGGACCAATCGCCAATCCCCAAGGCAAACCGAGATAAATTGGGAAAACTTGTGGGTCAAGACCAAATAACCAGGGTATCCCCAACTCGTGTAGTTGTCGTGCCTGTTCATAGCAGTCACCTAAGACAATCAAGGTATCATGGGCACCATTGGATATAATCGGTACAATGGGAACCTTTTCTCGTAGTGCCAGTTTAATAAAGCCCTTACGTCCAGCCAATTGAATTTGATGACGCTGGCTATGGGGACGGAATACATCTTGGGCACCCCCTGGATAGACTAAGACACTAGCTCCCTTACGAAAAGCAGCGATCGCCATTTGGGGATGAGCCATGATTGCCCCGATCTTTGCCGCTAGCTGCGCCAGGGCTGGATAAATTTGCCAGGCATTGGAATGCATCAGACCATAAACTGGACGCTGGGTGCCAAAGCGGCGAAACCAGTCATACATCATCATCACCATATCAGGGGAAGCTAATCCACCATTGTGGGAACCAACCAACAGCACCTTACTCTCAGGAATGTGCTGCCAGCCATCAGTTTTCACCCGAAAGTAGTAGCGATAAAACCATTCCCACTGGGGCAGATAGGATTCAATTACTTCTGGATCTCGCTCTTCTAAAGACCAACCAAACCGATGCGTCAAGGCTATACTATTGAGTGAACTACAGTTCAATCCTATTCCAAAAAAACCTGAGCTAGAGGTTAAGTTGATGACTAAAAGGTCTTACCAGGGATGCGACTGTATTGGTAAGCATTCAGCCGTCAGCCGTCAGCCTTGGCCAAAGACCACGCTACGCGAATGGCTGATAGCTGATAGCTGATAGCTGAATGCTTACCTGTATTGTTTGTTATATTGTTACTCTAGCGCTTACTGTATTAATTTCCTCTTGCTCCGGGTCTCGGTCAAAAATAAGTATATATTCCATCTCAGGCATCAGTCTGCGCAGAACTTGTAGATGAGCCTCAGCGTCAGTTCGGCGACGAAAGCGAGCGACAATAATTCGCTGCATTTTAGGAAGTGGCTTGATAATACACCATGGGCTTAGTCGATCACGGTAGGTCATAGCACCCTGCTCCATCATGTTTGATTGATTATTTTGATAAAATCGATAAATAGATTAAATCTCTTTGACTAAACCTACAGTTATAAAACTACAGTTATAGCCGTTAGAACCTTAAGCAGTTGAACACTTCAAGACAGTGCTTTTAGCGCCTCTATTTTCTACGGTGATCTGAGCACGGTTAGATCACCTTAAAAGTCTACTTGCAGTTGATCTGCTTGTAGGGATGTCCAACCCTCCGACCCTATCTATAAAAGCAGCTACGAGAGAACACTGTGTTGCCAAATTGCCGATTTAAATAAAAAAGCTTCCGTTATCTGTTAGCCATTAATATCATGTCAGGATAATTACCCTTAATAAAAATCCCCCCATCTCCCCATCTCCCCATCTCCCCATCTCCCCATCTCCCCTTAATTATGGGTATTCAACCAGACTTGATATAACCATTACCCATCCCCGATTTGCTGTTGATCATAAGCACATAGCAAATTCCTAACTACCTGGGGAATCTCCTCAAAATGCTCCAAGAGAAAATCCATCAGGGCAAGATGGCGCAAATCAATGGGCTGGGGACGGCGATAGTTGTGACCGCTGGAAAACCAGCGCTGAACGGTGGCAGTTGAGCGAGAGCAAATACTAGCGATTTGTTCGTAATTCACATCCCATTTATGATAGAATTGTCTAGGAGTCATACCCAGTTGACAGTTGCTGTAGAGTTCAATTAGATCTTGCTCTCGTTGAGTTAGAGTCCGGGGAGGGGTTCTATATTGATCATCGAAACGGTATCTCCCAGAAGGAGTTCGTAGCACATTGGGGGATTTCAAATAATTTCTAGGGCCAAGAGCCTCAGTGCAAGTCCAAGAATAGGAATCTTTATAGTTGGTTGTTACCCTACCCTTAGGATGCCGAGGTTCAATGTCTTCTTCCCAAGCTGTGTCAGCAACGATCCAAGCTGCACTAGGAGAGTCTTTGTCAAGCCAGATCAGGTAGCAAATTGCCCATTGGCTTTGATGCCTGGCGTAGGCGTAGAAGAATCCGATCACAACACCCCAGTCCATTTGACCGTTTAGAGGTCGCCACCTAATCGGTGATCCTGTTTGATAACGGGGTGTTGCTGTAGGGTTCCAAGTACCTGGGGGGTCTATTGATGGGGGCGCGATTTCTGTTTTAATGGGGTCAAACAGTATATCTGAGTCTCCCTGGCGGATCGTATTTAAATAACTGGCTATCAGTTTTCCGGTCAGATTCTGAGTTAGGTGCTGGATAAGGACGGTAGCTAGAGTTTTTAGTTCTGGTTCTTCTATATCCATTGACTCTGCATTGAAGTCAGCATCCCCGTAGCTTTTCAAATGGGACAACAGTTGTGTGATGCCGAATTCATCTAAGGCTTGCTGATAGCTAGGAGGCTGATCGCTTTTTTCTCTAACTGTTTCTACCATAGGAAACTTGCTGGTAATTACATCAATATTATACTATTATGTATATAAAAGATACGTTTTAAGTACAAATAAGGTAAAATTTTACATCAAATAACAGGTGAACTTAGAATAGAGATTATGAGCAAACGTATACAAGTAACCTTACCCGACCGGATTGCAGACGATTTACAGCGATGGGCTGATTACGATGGACGCCCTCTATCGAACCTTGCTGCTTACCTTCTAGAACGTGCTGTTACCGAGGCCAAGAAAGAAGGTGTTGAATGGGACAAAGAGTCTTGATCTCCACCAACGGTTGATTACCCCATGAGCCAGAGCGCGCTAATCGCGCTTTATTTTAATAACTAGTATGGCTCAAGTAATCGAAGCTAGAAATCTCAGCTTGTAGGGTGGCCAAAAACAGTTTTTTTTGTGAGTATTCTAGATTATATTACTTTGCCCACCCTACTTGAATTGGTATTTTTTGTAAACGCAAGTCTCTAATCGAAGCTAGAAATCTCAGTCTGTATAAATTCGATGATAAGTTTAGGTTGCAACACCTTAATAATCCTCATTAAGGCATTGCTGAATAGAGTAATCAGCAACGCCTTAAAACCAAATACTTTAGCCGCAACGTTAATCCTCTGGTAGATTTTCTCTCACCCATTTACGCCAAGCTAAAATCATGGTAGTGTCATCCTGGGTTTCTGCCTGCTGCAAAAACTGATTGATAATTTCTACAGAGAGAATCTCAAAGGTGAAATTGTCCTGACAACGAACATAGTCTCCATTTTGCAGCCGGTAAATTTCTACAGTTTGTCCTATATAACGCCAAACTTCAGGTACTCCTATCTGCTTGTAAATCCCAAATCTCCGACTGGATGAACTGGTAATATCGACTTCAATCACCAAGTCTGGTGGAGGATCATTGGCTAAATCTACTGTCCTGCCTTGAATATAGTCAACATTGCCGATGTAGTAGCAAGAGTCAGGTTCTGCACCATGCTCTAAATCCTCCCGATTCAGGGTTGTAGAAGCAAACCCTTTGACCCGAAGATTCAGTTCTTCGGTTAAGGTATTCACCATCCGTTCTAGCAGCTGCTTGTATGTCTCATGGCGATCTGAGGGCATCGTGATTTCTAGCATTCCTTGAGCATAGGCAAGACGCGAGGCTCGATGATCTCCTAAGTCTGCCAATAGCGCCTTGTACGTCTGCCAACTGACGTTTTGTAAGACAATTCTCTGGGTAGTTTTAACAGGTGAATCCTCATCTGAACTAAAAGTACTGGCCATTGATGCAGTGATTGTGGTGAAAACGCGAACGCACAAATCCTTAACAGCGACTTAATCCAATTGGTCTGGATTAATACCTAACTCACGCAGTCGCGCCGCCAAACGTTCTGCTCGTTGCTTAGCTTTTATAGCTTCGAGCTGAGCTTGTGCTAACTCCTCGCTTGCTAGAGGAATTAAATTCCCCTCAAGGGTCATCCAGCGTAACCATAATCGGGGGATATCGCGAAAACTGCCACGCCACAACCCTAAACTTAATCCCAACTCCGGCATCAGTAACCTGTCCTGATTTAGCACTGCGGGTTTGTAGTGATCACCAACTAGATGAAACCCTTGTAACTCGTTGGTGTAGCGACTAAAAATTACATAGTAAGGTACTCGCAGAATCTGTTCATAAACCTGCCACTTAGTCGGAGGTTTTCCCGGTGCGCTCACGGTTTGACCATGATCTTCATCTTCGGTGCCAGGAGACAATAACTCCACCACTACAAATGGACTGACTTGTTCTTGCCAGATGACATAACTTAAACGTAGGTCTTTGCTTTGATAAAGCCGAGGCACACCTACTACACCAAACCAATCCGGTCGCTTATACCAACCGGGATGGTTGAGATCATAGTAAAGATTGAGGTCACAAGCACTAAAGACTAACTCTGGGTTGGAGTTGGCAGGGGCAAAGGTTAACAATAATAGTAGGGGTTGAAAAAAATGAAATTCGTCAGGCAAACCAGGTTCTTTGGGATTTTCGCTGGGTAAGTCATACATTGTCGGCAAGGTTTGCCGAGGTGAAATTAGTGGCTGTGATGGATAAGGAAGAGAAGTCATAGGTATTGTCGATTGTGAATAACTCGATTTATAGTTGTATATCTTGGTTCCAATAAGAACCTCCTGGTAATTTAGTTAAATAGTCATTAATAAATAAAGGTAAATCCTTTTTTGAATGGAGGTATGTCAAGGCCAGCAAATCTTGAGTTGTTTGCCTCAGCTGAGCTCTATCTACTAGTTTTGAAAGTTGAACTGGAGTATAGGCACCATTGAGAACCTCCACACTCGCCGTGGAAATTGCTGCCTCTAGTTCATTGTCTATCAATGACTGCCATTGATCAGCATTGATAGTATAGGATTTTTGGTTATCTTTGAGATTCAGTTTTTGGATTTCCCGAATGAAATCACGAATTGAAGCTGCCCAAGAATTTGCCAAACGCTCCTCTACTTGGTTTTTAATCAAGTTAATCAATGCCTTGTTTAAATAGGATTCAATCTGATGCAGAGTTGCGCGTTTACTCATCTGTTCCAACTCATCTACAATTGCTAAGGCATCTGCGTAGCGTCCCTCTAGGATACTTATTCTGAGATCGATTAATTCCTGAGTCATACCCCAGTCCTCACAGATTTATCGTTCCCTTTAGCCTATCGAAGAAACTGCACAAGTCATCTGGCACGCATATTAACTGAATAAAGTCAATAGCACGGTGCTAGGAAAATAGCTTTCAGAGCAAAAGATTGGTAAGCGATGCAGCGCCGACCTGCGGGGGTTTCCCCCACTCGCTATTGCATCAAGAACGGATGTCACCGATGGTAGTCTCGGGAAGATGGCTAAAGTGTCGGAAGTGTGGGAGATAGGGAGTGTGGGGAGATGGGGAGGTGTGGGGAGATGGGGAGATGGGGATAATTGTCAGGGGCTTGTTTAATTAATCCTGGCATCGGCTTTTCCATTAGCCTTTTAGGCATTGGTCAATCCCAAACCCGATGCAAATCCAACAAAAAACCTGGTAAAACCTCTTCACCAGACAATTCAACAGGATTATCTAATCTTTCTACTGTTAACCCCGGTCGATAAACGTCCACCTGGCGTTGTTGGGGATTGATTAACCAGCCTAATTTAGCACCATTTTCCATATACTCAACCATCTTGTCTTGCAAAGATTTCAGAGTGTCTGAACTAGATCGTAACTCCACTACAAAATCAGGACAAATATTGGGAAACGTTACTAGCTGTTCATCTGTTAATGTTTGCCAGCGTTTTTGACTGACCCAGGATGCATCTGGAGAACGTATTGCACCATTAGGTAACGTAAAGCCTGTAGAGGAGTCAAAAGCTATTCCAGTACCATCCACATCAGCCCAATTAAATAGTTGCTGGTTAATTCTACCGTTACGGTTTCCCGTTTCCCAGCCCGTGGGTGGATTCACAATTAATTCTCCTTTAGCTGTTCTTTCAAGTCTTAAATCTCGATTCGCGGCTTCGAGTTCAACAAACTGTTCTAAAGTAATGGACAATCCTATACTTCTAGGTAACTCAATCTGTAGGTTATCAGTTTCAGGTATAGCGGGTATCTGTACCATTTTTAACTCTACTAAAAAGGTATTTTTTAGTGAACTTGGACGCTTAGCAAAGCTAAACTTAGTTTAGATTTGCTTGGTTTGATTTGTGATTTGTTGGGGAGGGGTGGATATAGACATGTTTTGGTATTTCAATTATAAATCAATTCTCAAATTAATTGACTACACCCCAACTTACTGGAAATCCTGGTGAGGTGATCAGTATATTGATTCGATATCTGCTACTCGATTAAGATAGCAATTTGCCAGGGATTCAATCCCTGGCTACAATGGGGGATAATCAGTAAAGTGTAATATTTCTGTGTCCACCACTGGTGGATGTAGATACAGCTAAGCTGTACTGGTGGAATTTTTGTTCATTCATTCGGTCAAGGATTGGGGTTAACCAAAACTTGACCGATTTTTTTATGAAGTATCAGCGATGCAGAGGTGCGACCCGTGGCGAATTTAATTACGGGTCAAGCTCACCTAAGCGGTCTTGGGGGTTTACCCCACTCGCGCTTTGCATCAAGAAAGGATAAATTTCTGTTTCCTTGATTTAGGATTGCTATAGGAGACATGATAAATAAAGATCATGGCATATAGTGACTTTACAACTATCTACAAAGTTCAAACGACGTTTAACCTCATTGTTGATGAGGGGAATACTATATTTAAGGATATTGCTCCTATCGAGCCGAGTGATCACTTGAAAACAACCCTTAAGGAAAATCTGCCGCTCACGAATGCTATCAATACGGAAAAAGCTCGTTCTGAGTTAGTTATTGCTCCGGTTTTACTGGAAGTGCGCCGTCTGCTTGATTTCAAAATCGGTTTTTTTTCTGGAACTGAATTGAATGTCGATAAAGGCACTGGATTAAATGGATACTGTGATTATATCCTTACTGCTTCTAAGGAAATGTATGAAATTCGGACACCAGTTGTCACCCTCGTGGAGGCAAAAAATGAAAATATTAAGGGGGGATTAGGACAGTGCATTGCGGAAATGGTAGCAGCTCAGAGATTTAATCAACAACAGGATCAGGATATTGATGCTATCTATGGAGCTGTAACTACTGGGACAAATTGGAAGTTTATCAAGTTGGTGAATCAATTGGTGTTTATTGATTTAGATGACTATTATATTAAGGAAATTGATCTGATACTGGGAATATTGGCACATCCGTTTAAGCAGTATCTATGAGGCAAGAGGCAAAAGGCAAGAGGCAAGAGGCAAGAGGCAAGAGGCAAGAAAGTAGCCACTGCATCAAGACAATAGTTATGGATAAAGTTGGTTATGGGTCGCTCTGACTAAGTTAGTATTTTTGTAGTGACGTACTCCCGACGTTGCCCTAACGGGACAACGCGGGCTTCTTACCAACACCACCTAATGGTTCGGTTACAAGGCCTATGGCCACGCTACGCGAACGGTAATTAAACTAAGCCGTGGGGTCGCCCCCGCCGACTCGTCTCCAAAACCGGACGTGAAAGTTTCCCCTCATCCGGCTCCTCGCGACGGAATCTCTTGTCAGTGGTACCTCTACATTAGAATGGATTTT
>NZ_JAAHHM010000139.1:0-15291 GCF_010692445.1 Moorena sp. SIO3E8
CAGAACTGATTGGGGCAGCAGTTCCAGAGCTTCAAAGCTATTTGGGATAGCTGGCGGTTTGATTTCCATGGTTCTACACTACTACTCATCCTTCCCTTTTTGTCAACCCCATCACCTGAATGCTTACCTAAATTCTAAATTCTAAATTCTAAATTCTAAATTCTAAATTCTAAATTCTGGGGAATCAGTAACTACCTGACTACTGACAGAGCATTAACTAGAGTGTTTTTCTCTTATTGTTCTACTCCCTTTGACCCCCCAGCATCAAGCTGAGTTCGTAAGCGCACAGATTGAGCATGAGATGGTAGACCTTCTGCTTCAGCAAGAGTCTCAATAGCACCAGCCACTTTATGGAGGGCTCGGTCGGAATACTGAATCAAACTGGAGTGCTTCATAAAGGTTTCCACACCTAGGGCAGAAGCATAACGAGCAGCACCTGAAGTTGGTAGGGTGTGATTGGGTCCAGCCAAGTAATCACCTACTGCTTCAGGGGTTGAGTTACCCAGGAAAATTGCCCCAGCGTGGTGGATATAGTCTAGTAAGTCCCAAGGTTGGGTAATTTCTAGTTCTAAGTGTTCTGGAGCAAACTCATCAGACAGTTGTGCTGCCACTTCCAAAGAATCAACAACAACGATTAGACCATAGTGAGCGATCGCTTTTTCTGTCAACAGGCGTCGTGGATGGTCTTTTAGTTGCTGCTGCACTTGCCCCTGCACTTGTTTGGCTAAATTAGCATCAGTGGTCAGGAGAATCGCTGCTGCCATTGGGTCATGTTCTGCCTGAGCCAATAGATCGACAGCCACATGAACTGGATTAGCTTTCTCATCCGCAATAATTAATACCTCAGAAGGACCAGCCAGGGAGTCAATCCCTACAATACCGTAAACCAGTTTCTTGGCCAGGGTTACGTAAATGTTACCCGGACCGCTAATCACATCCACGTTGGGAATGGTTTCGGTCCCAAAGGCTAACGCTGCAATTGCTTGGGCTCCACCTACCCGGTAAATCTCATGAATACCGGCTTCCTGAGCAGCCACAAGCACAGCCGGATTAATGCTTTGATCTGGTCTTGGTGGGGTGACCATTATAATTTGGTTAACCTGAGCTACCTTGGCTGGGATAGCATTCATTAACACAGTACTGGGATAGGAGGCTCTACCTCCTGGAACATATAGTCCAGCCTTATCTACAGCAGTGTAGCGCTTCCCTAAAACCACATCATCTTCACCAAATTGCACCCAGGATTTGGGAACTCGTTGTCGATGAAATGCCTCGATTTGTCTGGCGGCTAATTGAATCGCATCCAGTAATTCTTTGGAGACCTGTTGGTAAGCCGCATCTAGTTCCGAACCGCTAACTCGCAGTTGTTCTCGACTCAATCTCAGCTGATCAAATTCCTCAGTGTAGTGCAGGAGCGCTACGTCTCCTTGGCGCTTCACTGCCTGTAAAACTTCCCTTACAGTTGCCTCTTTGTTCAGCATTTGGTCAGAAGCCGTGCGATCGCGGATACGTCGCAGTTCAGTTTGTGCCTCAGCCTGCTCAGTTATGATTCGCAGCATGGAGTCGGAGTGCCCATCACGCTAGTGTTGCTCGTCCTAGACCAGGTTTATACACTTATCCTGATCAAAGGTGTCTATATTTCCTGGACTTACTTTAAGAATATAGCTTAAAGAGGGTGATGATTGGGTTACGCTATGGGTGTTGATACTAGTTTACTATGATATATGGTATTATGTTATTTCTGGTATCATACCATTTTCTACTGGACGTAACTCATAAACTCAATTAAGTTAACTAAGTTAAGTAAACACTGCTGTGGCTAATAACAAGTCTGCCCTCAAACGCATAAATATAGCCGAACGGAACCGAGTTCGGAATAAAGCCTACAAATCAGCGGTGAAAACGCTGACGAAGAACTATTGTGCTGCCTTAGAAGAGTACGAACGCCAACCAAGTCCGGAGACCTTGGCAGAAGTTAAACTTCGAATGTCAGAAGCATACAGCAAAATTGACAAGGCTGTCAAGCGTAAGGTACTTCATCGTAATAATGGCGCTCGGAAAAAAGCAAGTCTTGCCAAAAAGCTCAAAGCTATAGAGGCTCAACTTAACGCTAGTGTGACCGAATCACCTGCTGTATGATCAGATTGCCAGGCCTCACCTGGCGGAGCGCTAAGTGGTGATTAGTTGAGCAAAAACCGCTGTAAATTAAACTAAAACTAGATAAATAGATTAAAAACTGTATTGATGCAGTTGATTGATACCCACGTCCATATCAACTTCGATGTCTTTGAGTCGGAGTTAGACCAATTGCGGCAGCGATGGCTTGAAGCTGGTGTGGTTCGTCTAGTTCACTCTTGCGTAGAACCGTCTGAGTTGACAGGCATCCAAGCTCTAGCAGAGCGATTTCCCGAACTCTCCTTTGCGGTAGGCTTGCACCCCTTAGATACCGAAAAATGGACTTCCGAAACGGAAAATCAGATTTTGACCCTAGCGCGCTCTGATTCTAGGGTCGTAGCTATTGGAGAAACGGGTTTGGATTTCTATAAAGCAAAGAACCAACAACACCAAATAGAAGTGTTCAAAGCCCAACTAGGGATTGCCCACCAACTCGGCTTGCCACTGATTATCCACTGCCGTGACGCTGCTGCAGAAATGAGGGGCATACTGCAAGAATTTTGGCAAAGTACCGGATCAATAAGAGGCGTGATGCACTGTTGGGGAGGTAATCCTCAACAGACACAGTGGTTTTTGGATTTGGGGTTTTACATAAGCTTCAGTGGCATTGTGACCTTTAAGAATGCCACTCAGGTAAAAGAATCAGCCACCATGGTACCTAGCGATCGCTTACTCATCGAAACGGATTGTCCGTTCCTTGCACCAGTACCCAAGCGAGGAAAACGAAATGAACCAGCCTATGTCCGCTATGTAGCCGAGTGCGTTGCCGGATTACGAGGGATATCTCTAGAAGAGTTGGCTGCTCAGACCACCCAAAATGCCTGTCAGCTTTTTGGTCTTAGCCTATCAACAGCAACTGCTGGAAAAATAGGGATTGGGTAAATCTCAACCAGACCTGAAAGGGGAAAACCTAAAGGTAGGTTCTTGATAATCTCAAATCCCTTACTCTGCTATGGTTCAGTAGAAAGAGAATAATGCGGAGACTCCTAGGCTTGCGGTGAACACCTATAAGAGGAAATAACAGGAAATAATCCGACTCTCCGACTCTTTGAATAGTACTTTTGGAAGAGGCTTACCGAGGGATGGTTGACAAAAGTGGAATCAGATGCTACCCTAGGTATTCTGAAGACAACTAACCCAACGATAAGCCCCACAACGGTTTTAGTCTCCAGCTAAGCACACCCTAAGCACAACCCATGTGTAGGGCAGGGCACATCGACGGTGACAAGTGTAACAACAACAACTAGCACTGGGAGCAATTACTCCAAGTCCAGTATAGTGTTTTTGTTGTTTTCCTGATGCCTGAGTTTCTGTCAATCTAGTAATAGACATGGTTTAAAATCCCACAGATGGATGCGCGAGAAGTTGAAGATTAAAGGCACTCTAAGCCATTTGATTCAAAACTATGAACATCCTATACCTAGAGTAGGGTTACCTGAGGTCGCAGGTGTTCAGCTTAAGAATTCCACGTTTACTTTATCTGTGGGAGTGTCAATTCTAACAGTTGATCTAGTATCTATTAGCTCGAACCCAAGTTTTAAGCAATTGTTCAAGTACAAGTACTGCCTTGGGAAGGGAATCAAAATCGGCGCTGACTTAAAAAGAGTGAAGAACAGACCCCATGACTAATCAGACTTACACAACAGCTACCTATATGTTGCCAGACTTAGTTGAAATTCAGCGTGCTAGCTTTCGCTGGTTCTTGGAGGAGGGGCTAATTGAAGAACTCAATAGCTTCTCGCCGATTACCGACTACACTGGCAAAATGGAGCTGCACTTCTTGGGTAAAAACTACAGGCTTAAGTCTCCTAAATATGATGTGGATGAAGCCAAGCGGCGAGACAGTACCTATGCCGTACAAATGTACGTTCATACCCGCCTGATTAATAAAGAAACTGGGGAGATCAAGGAACAAGAAGTCTTCATCGGTGATTTGCCTCTGATGACAGACCGAGGCACATTTATCATTAACGGTGCTGAGCGAGTCATTGTTAACCAAATTGTTCGCTCTCCTGGAGTTTACTACAAGTCTGAAACTGATAAAAACGGACGTCGTACCTACTCAGCCTCCTTGATTCCCAACCGGGGTGCTTGGTTGAAGTTTGAAACCGATAAAAATAACTTAGTGTGGGTGCGCATCGACAAAACCCGTAAACTGTCTGCACAAGTGCTTTTAAAAGCCTTGGGGCTTGGTGATAGTGAAATTATAGATGCTATGCGCCACCCAGACTACTATCAAAAAACCCTTGACAAAGAAGGGAACCCCAGTGAAGAAGAAGCCCTACTTGAGCTGTACCGCAAGCTGCGTCCTGGGGAACCTCCTACTGTTAGTGGTGGTCAGCAGTTATTGGAATCCCGTTTCTTTGACCAGAAGCGTTATGACCTAGGTCGGGTCGGTCGCTACAAAATCAATAAAAAACTACGACTGAATATTTCTGACACCGTAAGGGTATTGACCCCCCAAGACATACTCGGGGCAATTGATTACCTAATCAACCTGGAATTTGACATTGGTAGCACAGACGATATTGACCACCTAGGAAATAGGCGAGTGCGCTCTGTTGGTGAACTGTTGCAAAACCAAGTGCGGGTGGGACTAAATCGCCTAGAGCGGATTATTCGGGAACGGATGACCGTTTCAGAATCCGATACCCTTACCCCAGCCTCATTGGTAAACCCCAAACCCCTAGTAGCAGCGATTAAGGAATTTTTTGGCTCCTCTCAGCTTTCCCAGTTTATGGATCAGACCAATCCATTAGCTGAATTGACCCATAAACGGCGTCTGTCTGCCCTAGGTCCTGGGGGGTTAACTCGCGAACGGGCAGGTTTTGCAGTGCGGGATATTCATCCATCTCACTATGGCAGAATTTGCCCTATTGAAACTCCAGAAGGTCCCAATGCGGGTCTGATTGGCTCCTTGGCAACCCACGCTCGGGTGAATAATTATGGTTTTATTGAAACTCCTTCTTACCCAGTAGAAAATGGGCGAGTCCTAAAAGACCGACCGCCCTTGTACATGACCGCAGATGAAGAAGATGACCTGAGGGTAGCACCAGGAGATATTGCCTTAGATCAGGAAGGTTACATCCTGGGAGAGTCTGTACCAGTTCGATATCGACAAGAATTCACCACCACCACCCCTGACCAAGTGGACTATGTGGCGGTATCACCAGTGCAAATTATCTCCGTTGCCACCTCTCTAATTCCCTTCTTAGAACATGATGATGCCAACCGAGCTCTGATGGGCTCAAATATGCAGCGGCAAGCTGTGCCATTGCTTCGACCTGAGCGCCCCTTAGTGGGAACAGGATTGGAAGCCCAGGCGGCTCGGGACTCGGGTATGGTCGTGGTGGCTGCCAGTGATGGTGAGGTGGTGTATGTCGATGCCAACACAATTCGGTTACAGCCTTATCAAACCACCACAGATACCCCAGCCCTGCCAGGGGAAAAGGGCAATGAGAATGAGTTAGAATTTCCTAGCCCTATCCAACCGAAAGAAACCCCAGCAATTATTGAATACTCCCTCCAAAAGTATCAGCGCTCTAACCAAGATACCTGCTTAAATCAACGACCCTTGGTGTATGTAGGAGATGAAGTGGTGGCGGGTCAGGTACTGGCAGATGGCTCGGCTACAGAAGGGGGTGAAATCGCCCTCGGACAAAATATTCTAGTAGCTTATATGCCTTGGGAAGGCTATAACTACGAAGATGCCATCCTGGTTAGTGAACGGCTAGTTTACGATGATGTCTACACAAGTATTCACGTTGAAAAGTATGAAATAGAAGCGCGACAGACTAAACTTGGTCCGGAGGAAATCACCCGAGAAATTCCCAATGTGGGGGAAGATGCCCTGCGTCAGTTAGATGAAACCGGTATCATTCGGATTGGAGCCTGGGTAGAAGCTGGGGATATCTTGGTGGGGAAAGTTACTCCCAAGGGGGAATCAGACCAGCCACCAGAAGAAAAACTCTTGCGAGCTATATTTGGGGAAAAAGCTAGGGATGTACGGGACAATTCTCTGCGAGTCCCCAATGGTGAAAAAGGGCGTGTGGTAGATGTGCGGGTATTTACCAGAGAGCAAGGGGATGAACTGCCACCGGGAGCCAACATGGTAGTGCGTGTATATGTGGCTCAGAAACGGAAAATCCAGGTTGGTGACAAAATGGCAGGTCGTCACGGCAATAAAGGAATTATTTCCCGGATTTTGCCCATCGAAGATATGCCCTACCTGCCGGATGGTACACCTGTAGATATTGTACTCAACCCCCTGGGAGTACCCAGTCGGATGAATGTGGGTCAGGTATTTGAATGTCTATTAGGATGGGCTGGGGAACACCTGAATGCCCGATTTAAGCTTACTCCCTTCGACGAAATGTACGGCGCAGAAGCATCCCGCCTCACAGTCCATAACAAGCTTAAAGAAGCCAGTGATCAACCTGGTAAAGAGTGGGTATTTAATCCCGACCATGCTGGAAAAATTACTGTATACGATGGTCGTACCGGAGAAGCCTTTGACCAACCAGTCACAGTGGGGCAAGCCTATATGCTCAAGCTCGTCCACTTGGTAGACGATAAAATTCACGCTCGCTCCACCGGACCGTACTCCCTAGTCACCCAGCAACCATTGGGAGGTAAAGCCCAACAAGGTGGTCAGCGCTTTGGGGAAATGGAAGTCTGGGCATTAGAAGCATTTGGAGCATCTTACACCCTCCAAGAATTGCTCACTGTCAAATCAGACGATATGCAAGGCCGCAACGAAGCTCTCAATGCCATTGTGAAAGGAAAAGCCATTCCCAGACCTGGTACTCCCGAATCCTTCAAGGTACTGATGCGAGAACTCCAATCCTTAGGACTCGACATAGCTGTTCACAAAGTGGAAACCACAGAAGATGGTAGTAGCAATGATATGGAAGTGGATTTAATGACCGATTCAGAACGCCATCGCACACCACGCTCACCAACTTATGAATCCCTCAACCAGGAAGAGTTGGAAGAAGAACAAGCCTAAAAGGTGGCTCTATAGGAGTGTCTGTGAATAGGGAAATGACAAAATTATGAAAAGCCAAATAGAACAGCGGTTTGACTACGTAAAAATTGGTATTGCCTCTCCTGAGAGAATTCGTCAATGGGGAGAAAGGACTCTTCCCAACGGTCAAATGGTCGGTGAAGTGACTAAGCCAGAAACCATTAACTATCGCACCCTCAAACCGGAGATGGATGGGCTGTTCTGTGAGCGCATCTTTGGTCCAGCTAAAGACTGGGAATGCCATTGTGGTAAGTACAAGCGGGTGCGCCACCGAGGTATTGTCTGTGAACGCTGTGGTGTGGAAGTGACCGAGTCCCGGGTCAGGCGTCACCGTATGGGATACATTAAATTAGCCGCACCCGTGGCTCACGTCTGGTATCTCAAAGGTATTCCTAGCTACCTCAGTATTTTGCTTGATATGCCCCTGCGGGATGTAGAACAGATTGTCTACTTCAACGCCTACGTAGTACTAAACCCAGGTAATGCGGAAAACCTCAGCTATAAACAGCTGCTCACTGAAGACCAATGGCTGGAAATTGAGGAGCAGCTCTATAGCGAAGACTCAGATCTATCTGGGGTAGACGTGGGGATTGGGGCTGAGGCTCTGCAACGACTTCTACAGGATTTGGATTTAGACGCGATCGCAGAAAAGCTGCGAGAAGAAATTGCCGCTTCTAAAGGTCAAAAGCGAGCTAAGCTCATCAAACGGTTGCGAGTCATTGATAACTTTATTGGCACCGGGGCTCAGCCAGATTGGATGGTGCTGAGTGTCATCCCTGTCATTCCCCCCGACCTGCGACCGATGGTGCAACTAGATGGGGGTCGCTTTGCTACCTCTGACTTGAATGACCTCTATCGACGAGTCATCAACCGCAACAATCGACTAGCCCGGTTGCAAGAAATTCTGGCACCGGAAATCATTGTCCGTAATGAAAAGCGGATGCTTCAGGAAGCTGTGGATGCCCTGATTGACAATGGCAGGCGAGGACGGACGGTGGTAGGGGCAAACAATCGACCCCTGAAGTCCCTCTCTGACATTATTGAAGGTAAACAGGGTCGCTTCCGGCAAAACCTGCTAGGAAAACGGGTGGATTACTCCGGACGGTCAGTGATTGTAGTCGGCCCAAAGCTGCATATCCACCAGTGTGGTTTGCCCAGAGAGATGGCGATTGAGCTGTTTCAACCTTTTGTGATTCACCGCCTGATTCGTCAGGGTTTGGTGAATAACATCAAAGCAGCTAAAAAATTGATTCAACGGGGAGATCCCACTGTGTGGGATGTACTCGAAGAAGTGATTGCAGGTCACCCGGTGATGCTAAATCGAGCCCCAACTCTACACCGACTAGGAATTCAAGCCTTTGAACCTATTTTGGTAGAAGGTCGTGCTATTCAACTGCACCCCTTAGTCTGTCCAGCCTTTAATGCTGACTTTGATGGCGACCAGATGGCAGTACATGTGCCTCTATCCCTAGAATCCCAAGCAGAGGCTAGGTTGTTAATGCTGGCATCCAACAATATTCTCTCACCAGCAACAGGTCGCCCTATCATAGCACCGAGTCAAGATATGGTCTTGGGATGCTATTATCTAACCGCCAAAAATCCCAATGCAACCAAAGGAGCAGGTCGTTACTTTGCTAACCTCGACGATGCAATCAAAGCCTACGAACAAAAGCAAGTACACCTGCATGCCTATATTTGGGTGCGCTATGACGGCATAGTTGACACAGACGAACCAGATACGCAGATGATTTCTGAAGAATCTTCACCCGATGGTATGGTGACCAAAGTCTACAACAACCGGCGAGTTAGGGAAACAGCCGATGGTGAACTTATTTCCCAGTACATCCGCACCACCGCAGGTCGGATCATCTACAACAAAACTATTCAAGAAGCCCTATGGGGCTAGGTAAAAGGTAAGCATTTAGAATTTAGAATGCGTGAATTTAGAATTTAGAATGCGTGAATTTAGAATGCGTGAATTAGGAAATTTAAGATAATTTAGAATGCGCGAAATCATGATTTTAAAGTCTTAGTTCTTAATTCTAAATTCTTAATTCTAAATTCTTAATTCTTAATTAGTCATCCCCTTCAAAAGCATCATGGCAGATAAAAAAGCTCAAAAAGACTTGATTTTTTATAACCGGATTGTTGATAAAGGTCGGTTAAAAAAGCTGATATCTTGGGCGTATACCAAATACGGCAGTGCCCGGACAGCCCAAATGGCCGATAAACTCAAAGATCTGGGGTTTCGCTATGCTACCCAGGCAGGGGTTTCTATCAGTGTAGATGACCTGCAAGTGCCACCAGCTAAACGCCAAATGTTAGATGAGGCGGAAGCTATGATTCGTGCCACAGAAGGCCGGTTCACTAGGGGTGAAATTACTGAAGTTGAACGGTTTCAAAAAGTTATCGATACCTGGAACGGAACCTCTGAGGCTCTCAAAGATGAGGTGGTCCGTAACTTCAAAGACACAAACCCCCTCAATTCAGTGTACATGATGGCTTTTTCCGGAGCACGGGGTAACTTGTCTCAGGTGCGGCAATTGGTAGGTATGCGGGGTCTGATGGCTAATCCCCAAGGTGAAATTATTGACCTACCGATTAAGACTAACTTCCGGGAAGGCTTAACGGTAACCGAATACATTATCTCATCCTACGGAGCCCGCAAAGGCTTGGTGGATACTGCCCTAAGAACGGCTGACTCTGGTTACCTCACCCGTCGTCTGGTGGATGTTTCCCAGGACGTGATTGTACGAGACCTTGATTGTGGCACCAGTAGGGGCATCAAAATCACACCCATGACCGATGGCGATCGCGTTTTAATTTCCCTAGCGGATAAGCTCTTAGGTCGAATTGTAGCAGAGGAATTGGTTCATCCAAAAACCGGGAAAGTAATTGCTAAACAAAACCAAGATGTATCTGATGAACTAGCCAAAGAGATTGAATCGTCTGGTATTAAAGAGGTAATGGTGCGATCGCCTCTAACCTGTGAAGCCCAGCGGTCAGTTTGCCAGAGATGCTATGGTTGGAGCTTAGCTCATGGGCACATGGTGGATTTGGGCGAAGCGGTGGGGATTATTGCTGCCCAGTCTATTGGGGAACCAGGAACTCAGTTGACTATGCGGACCTTCCACACGGGGGGTGTGTTTACCGGGGAAGTGGCACGCCAGCTCTCTGCTCCCATGAAGGGTGTCGTAAGCTTTGGCAAAGGCCTACGTACCCGCCAAGTTAGGACTCGCCACGGTGACGACCGTCAACAAGTGGAACTAGCTGGGGATCTGATTTTGCAACCCACCAATGGCTCTGGCAAAACCTTTCCTTTAACAGCGGGCTCCTTGGTCTTAGTCAGTGATGGGCAAACAGTCAGCAAGGGTGATCTCTTAGCAGAAGTAGCCCTGAGTAAAAGCCGTCCTTCCACAGAAAAAGCGGCTAAGGATGTGGCATCGGACTTAGCCGGGGAAGTGCTATTTGCGGACTTAGTCCCTGAGGAAAAAACAGATCGACAGGGTAATACAACTCGGATTGCCCAACGTAGCGGTTTACTCTGGATTTTATCTGGGGACGTCTATAACCTACCCCCTGGTGCGGAACCAGTGGTGAAAAATGGGGATAGTGTAGAGATTGGCACAGTGCTGGCGGAAACTAAATTAGTCACACTCAACGGTGGTGTGGTGCGACTGACCCCAGGCAAAAGAGAAATTGACATTATCACCGCTTCCGTCCGCTTGGATCAATCACAGGTGAGAATGGAAAGCACGGGGGGTCGGGAACAATATGTGATTCACACCGCCAATAATCAGCACTTTTCCCTGAAGGCAACCCCTGGCACAAAGGTAGTCAACCACCAGGTGGTGGCGGAACTGATTGATGACCAATACTACACTAAAACCGGTGGCATTATTAAATATGCTGGTGTAGAGGTGGCTAAACGGGGTAAAGCCAAGCAAGGTTACGAAGTTACCAAAGGCGGTACCTTACTCTGGATTCCGGAAGAATGCCATGAGGTCAACAAGGATATTTCCTTGCTGCTTGTGGAAGACGGTCAATATGTGGAAGCAGGCACAGAAGTGGTTAAGGATATCTTCTGTCAGTCCTCCGGTGTGGTGGAAGTTGTCCAAAAAAATGACATCCTCCGGGAAATTGTGGTTAAGCCTGGAGAATTTCATCTGGTGGAAAACCTACCAGAGACCATGACTAGTGAGGGTCAGCTAATCTATCCCGGCTCGGAGGATTTGCCAGGGATAACGGTAGACAACCTTTGTTATGGAGAAGCAGTTGACACACCTGATGGTATGGGACTGTTGCTGCGGCCAGTAACGGAGTTTGCTGTACCAGATGAGCCAGCGGTTCCCTCTCAGGCGTCCATTAATACCCAAAACAATTCCAACGAAGGTACCCAAGGAACCCAGATTGAATTGCGAGCCATCCAACGCATTCCCTATAAGGATGGAGAACGGGTCAAGTCTGTAGATGGGGTGGAATTACTCCGCACCCAGTTGGTATTGGAAATGAGCAACCCCGATGGTAGCAGTGACCATACTAGTAGTTCATCCCAGCTCAGTGCTGACATTGAGTTAGTTGCTACTGAGGAGGAGGAAGCCTCTGAGGATATGCGATTACAACTGGTGATCCTGGAGTCGTTGGTGCTTCGCCGGGATACCAATGCAGATCCGTTAGGGGGCAATACCAAAACCCGGGTTTTAGTCAAAGATGGGGACGAAATTCCTCCAGGTGCGGTAGTGGCTCGAACAGAAATTCAGTGCAAGGAAGCTGGTGAAATCCGGGGGATTCAAGAAGGATTGGAAGCCATTCGCCGAGTACTGGTGGTCAGGGATGCTGACCGAGTGACAATGCCGATTACCTCTCCTGCCACAGTTAAAGTAGGGGATTTGGTCGTTGGTACCAACACCTTAGCTGAAGGGACACCTGCTCAAGAATCAGGTCAGGTGGTTCAGGTAAGGGATGATGCCGTTATCCTGCGACTGGCTCGTCCATACCGAGTTTCTGCGGGGGCAATTTTGCAAATTGACAAGGGAGATTTGGTGCAGCGGGGTGATAACCTGGTGCTACTGGTGTTTGAACGGGCCAAGACAGGGGATATTATCCAAGGTTTGCCCAGGATTGAAGAACTACTAGAAGCTCGCAAACCCAAAGAAGCCTGTATCTTGGCCAGACGTCCTGGAGAAGCCCAGGTGATTTATGAAGAAGGCGAAACCGTTGATATCAAGGTAATTGAATCAGACGGAGTCGTGACCGATTACCCCATTTCCCCTGGGCAAAATGCTATTGTTTCCGATGGTCAGCAAGTCGGTACCGCTGAACCCATCACCGATGGCCCAGCCAATCCCCATGAAATTTTAGAGATTTTCTTCAACTACTGTCTCGAAAAGAGAGGTGTCTACGAAGCTGCTTTAAAGGGATTGCAACAAGCACAAGCATTTTTGGTCAATGAAGTGCAGTCGGTGTATCAGTCTCAAGGAATTGATATTGCTGATAAGCATATTGAGGTGATTGTTCGTCAGATGACCTCTAAAGTCAGGGTAGACGATGGTGGTGATACCACTATGCTACCAGGAGAACTTGTGGAGTTGCGGCAGATTGAGACAGTCAATGAAGCTATGGCGATCACTGGTGGTGCCCCAGCTCAGTATACACCGGTACTACTGGGAATTACCAAAGCATCCCTTAATACGGATTCATTTATCTCTGCTGCTAGCTTCCAAGAAACTACTCGTGTGCTGACAGAAGCAGCAATCGAAGGTAAATCTGACTGGCTCAGGGGTCTGAAGGAGAATGTCATCATTGGACGTCTGATTCCCGCAGGGACTGGCTTTAATGCTTACCAAGAGAGCAATCTTGGTAGTCCAGAACCAGAATTCGACCATGGGAATAGCATGGTCTATGGCTATGGTGAACCCACCGATAGTCCTGAATTACCGCAAGACAACCTTCTTGATGATAATACCGCCCGTGCTTACAGCTTAGATGAGCAGAGTGATTTGGCTGCTGATCCTAGCAACTTAGACCTCTTGAATGGAAATTTTCCAGAATAAGATTGAACTTACCCCTGGATAAATCCTGGTAAAAACAAGGGCGTCTGATGATAATGAGCTTTTTAAAAGCTTTTCATCAGACGCCCTTACGGTATTATTTAGTATAATTCATTGCTATCACCAGACTTCAACCTAGCTGTATGCTTACCACTGGATGCAGTCGCTCATCGGGTTTCAACAGGGCTTAACAAGGTGCGGAGGCAAGCCTGGGCACACAGCACCCAATGATTTATAATACACCGGTGCTGCACTAACGTAGTGTAATCTTAAAATAAGAAGAAGGGGTTATCAACATGACAACTGTCAGTAAAAGTGAAAAACTCAAGGAAATACAGGAAGCCTATAAAAAAAGTAATAATTCGATGGCTTATGAGTTGTGTAGAGTATTTGAACAGGTCTGGCAAGTTGCTCCCGATGAATCAGCCTTAGCAATAGCCAATAAGATTATGTTAAAAGATATATCTTATTTTATGTTTGTGTTTGATTTGGACACGGAAGAAGGTTATCGTGAAACTATCAAACAGGCTAGCAAGGAATCATTTAGAAGTCGTAGAGAATGGCGTCAAAAATTAGAAGACTTAGAAGGTAAAAAACAGCTGGAAGCAGAAGAAGAGGAAGTTAAGGAAAATTTGTTAAATTTACTAAATGATTCTAGCGCTGAGACTGATAGCAAGATCAGAGAAAATTTATTAGATATAGTAAAAGCTTGTCTTTGATTAAACCAGAGCATTACCCAGCTCTCTACTATACCAAAGGGAACAGGGAACAGGGAGTAGTGAGTAGGGAGTAGGGAACAGGGAACAAAATTCTCACAATTCATTTAGGATTGCTATACCATCACTGTTGCTTCAATGCTCCCTTGCTACAAGTTACAGGTAAATCAAAGGGTCTCTGGCTCACATCAGCCTTGATCAGCTCAGTTATTGACAAAAGTCATAACTGGGGGTATAGAGTTAAGCAGAAAATTGGGGAAAACGCGATTGACCTACGGTCACGCTACGCGATCGCATTCGCAACATCCCCTGTCCCACTTAGGTTGATGTAGTTGATGTAGGGTGGGCAGTGCAGTAGACCGATTCACCAACCTAGCCATAGGGTTGAGTTTGCACTGCCCACCAAACGATTAATCACAATGCTCCGAGATCTCAGTTAAGGGGAAAGACGCGCTAGATCAAAGAGATTTTAACTAGTCAGTTGTTTCCGAGACGGTGTACTAGTTGATGTAGGGTGGGCAGTGCAGTATACCGATTCACCAACCTAGCCATAGGGTTGAGTTTGCACTGCCCACCAAACGATTAATCACAATGCTCCGAGATCTCAGTTAAGGGGAAAGACAAGCCAGATCAAAGAGATTTTAACTAGTCAGTTGTTTCCGAGACGGTGTACTAGTCGTTATACAAAGATCAGATCCCCTTGGCTATAGCCATCAGGAACTATAGCAATAATGTCAATGTTCAAACTAGCCGGCATCGGAACAAGCTTCAAACTATCAGCTACGCTCATACCTCCAGCAATATTATTAGCAATCTGTTCCACTGAACCAATATTTGTCAAATCAGAAGGAGACAAGCCTGGAGTGATAGCAATAAAGTTTTTTAACAAGACATAGTTGCTGCCTTTGTGGAGTTGAATTGTATCTATACCAGATTCGAACTTCTCAATTAGAGCAAAGTCATTGAGACCATAAGTTCCTCCCCCCCGACATAGTAAGGATTGTTCTTATCTCCAATCACGAATGTATCTTTACCAGCTCCTCCGTTTAACCTATCAGTTTCATTCATACCTGGATTGTTACTGGTGGGATCTACACCTATGAGGGTGTCATTACCAGAGCCCTCAAATATAAAGTCATTACCTAAGCCGCCAATCACAATGTCGTTACCTGAGCCGCCAGACAGAAAGTCATTACCCTGGCTGCCTGACACATCTGTGTGAAACCAAGACGTATCAGGCTCGACACTGTAACGACTGAATCCGTGAGAACCAGATGCGATTGACATGCAGTCACGCTACGCGAACGTAAAAATCCTGACGAGC
>NZ_JAAHHM010000014.1:0-56999 GCF_010692445.1 Moorena sp. SIO3E8
CTTTTTTTGAGAAGACATCATGCCCTCAGCTGGTTCACTGTTACCGTGCTCATTGCATCCTCAAGGGATGGGGGTTAGGCATAGCCTAGTTGTGAAGAGTGTAATCGGATGAGCTGAGCATCGAGTGCGAGTGGGTCAGCGGTTCATCCTTCTGTTTCACCATTATCCGCAGCTGCTCAAGCATTTCTACCGCGCTGCACTAGAGCCAAAAAACCAGTAGACAAAACTTTTTTCTGGTCATTTTCGTGAATTGCACCTGCTTTAGCAATCGAGACCACACGTTCTTCAGGTAAGAACCAATCGGTAAGGGTAGCACTAACGGTATTGGTGGATTGCATCGCCGCCAATGCCATGGGTTTGCTAAAGGTAATAGTACCACCTGCATCTTGGCAAGTTGGAGTAAATGGCACCATACCGTAAACTTCTCGACCATCAGGCAATACTGCACCGATGATAAACTCTTGAAAGATGCTAAACCCAGTAACCCAAGGCACTTTTCCACTGATCTGATATCCACCATCTACCGGAATAGCTTTCACCAGTGGGTTACCTGTTCGTCGCACTTGGGAAAAGCCAATACCAACTAGCACTTGACCCTTGGCTAATTTAGGAAGATACTGGTGCTTCAACGATTCATTCTCAGAGTAGACGATCATTGCTCCAGCACTCTGGTGTTGATTTTGCAAGAATGCCAAAGCACCGGAATACCGTGCTACCAGTTGCTGGAAGTAGGGGAAGGTGGTGCTACTAACTTCGAGACCTCCCCAGGATTTGGGAATCCTTAGCCCTAGCAACGTGCGATTCGGCTTTGCCGACGCTACGCGAACGCTCAGCCCCTTGAGAGCCTCTCGTAACACCTCAGGAGCACTATCAATTTCTGAAGCCAAGGGAGCAACGGATTCCCTTAGATAAGACTCCGCTGTCTCTAATAGGCTTTGTTGGTCATTATCGGGATACCGTTTGCTCACCTGCATTAACCTTTCTAGTTACTATGATCTTAAGCATTCAGCTATCAGCTATCAGCTATCAGTTATCAGTTATCAGCTTATGCGCTACGCGCACGTTGCGCGAACAGCTTTTGAAGAAAACAGGTAAGCATTCGTTTAATCTGAGTTAAGTCTGCTGAGGGCTGAGGGCTGAGGGCTGAGGGCTGAGGGCACCTCAAGTAGCGTGCGCGTAGCACATATGCTTACCTGTGATTTATAGCATTTTTCAATTCGGTGAGGTACTTTCGTCATAAAAAGCGTTCGCGTAGCTTGACCAAAGGTCAATCGCCCCCAGTGAGTGAAAGCGATCGCTTTTAGCGGAAGCTGAGGCCGTAGGCCACGCTACGCGAACGCTTCATCGCGTCGGCTTTGCCGAATCGTAGCTGTGGATACCAATTAATATCAGCAGCTAAAAAACTGTTTCTTCCATATTGTCATGGTTAGGGGTTGGAAAGCTTTGTAGCCTCTTGAGGAAATCTAACAATTCTTCAGGTGTCAGAAACTGACGGGAAATCTTCCCGTAAACCTGTTGTAGGTATTTAACTCCATCTTGTTTTGACCACCGCAACCGTTGAAGTTCCTTGGACGTCTGCTTTAGAATTTCAAAAGATTCGTGGGACTTGATCCAATCTTCCGATTGTTGTGCCCCGGTCTGTGGCTTTGTTTGTGGCTCTGACTCTGGTCCTGGTGGTGAAATTGGCTGACCACTTAAAAGTGACTGGCAGGCATTGGCAATCGAGTAGATATTAACAGAAGCATCCCAATCATAGGATATATAGCGGTCTCTACTATCATAGAGGGAACAGAATACGGTAGCTGGATTACCTTTTGAAGTATCATTACCCCTCAGAGCGATCGTCAGCGGTTCCTTTACTTGCTCAGGGGATAACTTAACAAGACTAAGCAAAAAGCAACGAGAAAATATACTATCAATCCCTGACTGGATAGAATACGGTTTATCCGCTAGCACTTGGATGCGGAGTTTAAGCACTTCTTTCTCAAGAAATTCTTTTGCCACTATCTCAATCCCACTCACAAAACATCGAATGGCTTGGTGGTAAATGGCTTCTGGTTTGTTTTCTGAGTGATTCCAAAAGTGCCACAGGTACTTACCATTTTCAGAGTTTTTGACATAGATTATTTTCGGTATCGGGGCATCACAAAACCCCAATTTTTTGGTATTGTCTAGGTTGCTTGACTCTACTGTTTCGGCCATGACACTCCCTTGGATACTATCGCAAATCTGTGCTTTAAGTATCCAAACCTGATGTATGCGTTCGCATTTGTTTTATGAATATCGGGTATGCTTTACCGTAATAGATCGATACTCGCGCATCCGGTTTGTTGATCCCGTTTGTTGATGATCACGTTATGGTTATAGCCATGAAATTACTAGAGAAATCCTAAATCTGTGATAACTTTTGATTTAGGATTTCCCTATTCCCTATTCCCTATTCCCTATTCCCTATTCCCTTTGCTATATAAATTTTAATACCGATACCGTTACCATTTGCGACTGCATCAAGACAATGATTAAAAATGTATTTAAAGATATCCTCTTATCCAAAACTAATTCTTCCCTTCCTCCTCTCCCCACACTCCTCCCTTTTCAACAGGTCTTACGACCCCTGCCTCTAGCCATTGCGCTGGTGCTATCTTGTCTATTGACCCTTACAGGTTGCCATCCGAACCAGTTTAAGACTCAGGCAGCTCAGGTCTCTCAACTAGTGTTAGCTACTCCTAGTGACCCAGCTAGCTTTAACTATATTGTTAATACCTCTCCCTTCGGTGTATTTGGTTACCTCTACGAAGGATTGTTGAGTGAGAATGGCATGACAGGGGAGTTGGAACCAAAACTAGCTGAATCTTGGGACATTTCCTCAGACCGACAGCAGATCACCTTCACCCTGCGGCATGGGCTAAAGTGGTCTGATGGGGAACCCCTGACGGTGGATGATGTGATCTTTACCTATCAGGAGCTTTACCTGAATCCTAAAATTCCCACAGTCTTCCGAGATTTCCTCCAGATTGGTAGTACTGGTAAGTACCCATCGGTGCGCAAACTAGATCAGCGGCGAGTTGAGTTTACCTTACCACAACCCTTTGCGCCATTTGTGAGATCCGCCGGAACCCTAGCCATTCTACCGGCTCATGCGTTACGAGAGTCTGTGCAAGCCACTGATGGTAATGGCAATCCCCAGTTTCTTTCAACTTGGGGCACTAACACCAATCCCCAAGACATTGTTAGCAATGGTCCCTATCGACTACAAAAGTATACCCCTGCTGAGCGAGTCATCCTACAACGCAACCCTTATTACTGGCGTGCTGATGCTCAGGGAAATCCCCAACCCTACATTCAACGGATTGTCTTACAAGTTATCCCATCCTCTGATAACCAGTTACTCAGATTTCGCTCTGGGGAGTTGGATAGCCTCAGAGTCAATCCCGAGGCCTTTGGGTTACTTAAACGAGAGGAAAAGCGGGGGAAATACACCATTTACAATGGAGGACCGATGCCTAGCATTAGGTTTGTCGGTTTTAATCTCAACAAAGCTCGCAATGCTCAGGGAAAACCTTTCGTAGACCCAATCAAGTCCCGTTGGTTCAATACCTTGGCCTTTCGACAAGCGGTAGCCTATGCTATTGACCGGGAAAGAATGAAAACTAATATTTATCGAGGACTGGGTGAAGTACAACATTCCCCGATTGCTGTCCAAAGTCCCTATTACCTTTCCCCAGAAGACGGGTTAAAAGTCTACAACTATCAACCCCAGAAGGCAAAACAATTACTATTAGAAGCTGGTTTCAGGTATAACTCCCAAAATCAGCTGCTGGATTGGGATGGCAACCGAGTAAAATTCACTCTGCTGGTGAAATCAGACGATAAATCCCGAGTGGACGCAGCAGTTCAGATTAAACAAGACTTGAGCCAAATTGGGATAGAAGCAGATTTGCAGGTACTCAGCTTCAACCTTGTGCTCAGAAAGCTCCTATCGACTCGGGATTGGGAGTGTTATGTGGGTGCCTTTGGAGCAGGAGTGAGTGAGCCTCACAGTGTATTTGTTTTCTGGTATAGTGGAGGCTCGTTTCATCAATTTAATCAAGGTCCTCAACCCGGACAACCACCACTGGCAGGATGGGAAGTGTCTGACTGGGAGCAAGAGATTGACCGTCTGTTCAATGCTGGGATACAAGAACTTGATCAGAGCAAACGCAAAGTCATTTATGATCGATTCCAGGAAATCGTTGCCGAGGAGTTGCCCGTGTTTTTCCTGGTCAATTCACTATACTTTGAGGCAGTACGCGATCGCATCGAGAATATCAAATTTTCTAGCTTAGGCGGACCGTTATGGAACATTGATGAGCTGAGAATTGCCGAAAACTAATCAAGTCTTGGGCCTTGGGGGATGGGGATTGTGGGGAGATGGGGAGATGGGGAGATGGGGAGATGGGGAGATGGGGAGATGGGGAGATGGGGAGATGGGAAGTGTGAACGCTAATAATTGGTATAAAAAATAGCTGGAATTACCCTTAATTTGATGATATTAATTTTGAGAATGGCTAACAAAAGCCCACATAGAGAATAGAAAGAAAAGGGTTGAGAAAAAATGCGATGCTAAGCATTGAGCCACTACGGGATTGACCATTCGCGCAGCGTCGGGTTTTTCCCGAAAGGTCACGCTAAATGCGATCGCATCAGTTAGTTTACTTGGTAATAGTGATCGCTATCCCATCCTGTAGGTGCGAGCATAGCGTTCGCGTAGCGTGGCCTACGGCCAATCGCTTTCTTTGTTAACTTAGAGTAGGTTAAGTCGGACTAGAGGAAGTAAAGAACCATGAATGATCATAATCAGATTCAGGACAACCAGTCAACTGACCAGTCAGAGGAAAAATTATTCCGACAATGGTATCGCTTTATTGAGGATAATGGATTCACCTGGAAAGGAATTCTTTCTCGATATAAGGGTAACGGAAGTCTTGATCAAGTCCTTGATTCCACAAGAAGATTTACTCCTCTGGCAGATGCATCTCAACTTGAGCATTATCTATGTTTTATTAACCAAGACGACCCCTCTAAAATCCAATAAAATACGTGGATTATTGAGAAATGCGGTCCAGGTATCTCTCACCCCATCGATCTGAGTTCAACCACGATGTTTTCATCTAAATCCTCTGGTGTAATGAGCAAACCTCTTAGGAAAAACGAGGTGAACTTGACCGAGATTTACCTGTTCCAAGGCAACCGTCGTATCAGCGTGGTAATTGGCTATTTCCCGGATAGCTCCAAGGAGTCAGGAAATCGATGTGTACTCTCCAGGATTTCCTTGTTCCGCGAAGTTAAACTTGAGGTTGTCCCATTTCCCTGGTCTAATCAGACACCAGAGGTAAGTAATCGGGATTATCCGAGCATTAAGGCAATAGACACCCTGGTATTACGATCAGGCACCTTTGATGAAATGCCCCTGCCAGATTACCCTGTCCATTGGCCGAAGGACGGTCGATTAATATTTGATTTTCCCGACGGGATTTCCATAAACGTGCCAGAAACCCTTGAGCCTGGTAACGATAGCACTCTGATCGTTAGTTGGAAATACAGCACCGATAGAATCAAGAGAGGGATTGCTAACTTCACGGATGATACCCGCGCAGCTGATTTGATTACCCAGGAATGCGTGATTCTCTAACAATAGGGTGGGCAATGTCTAGCAACTCTTAGTACTAGGATTGACAGTGAAGGTTTAGTATTGCTGGCCTCAGTGCCGAAAAAGCTCCAGATTCGCCATCTTTGATGGTCAGTTGTTTCATAGAGGAAGTTATCGATGAGAGTTGATACCAAAAAACCAGAAGCAGTAAAAAAAACTGCCACCGCTCCAATAACTGAAACACAGCAAGAGTTCAACTGGCAGCAGTGCTGGTATCCTGTCACCTTTGTCCAAGACCTGCCCACAGACCGTCCTTACAGCTTCTCCCTGTATGACGAGCCTTTGGTATTGTTCAGAAACCAAGATGGTAAGCTAGCCTGTTTAACAAACCGCTGCCCTCACCGCGCCGCTAAACTCTCGGACGGACAAATCATTGATGGTAAAATCGAGTGCTTATATCACGGCTGGCAATTTGGTCAAGATGGTCAATGTTTGCACATTCCCCAGTTACCAGAAGATGCCAAGATTCCAGCCAAAGCCTGTGTGCAATCCTTTACGGTTGTGGAACGGCAAGGTATTGTCTGGGTATGGATGGGGAAACCTGAAGCTGCTGATCTCGAGGGCATCCCAACTGTAGCGGATTTGGAAAATCCTACAGTTGCCAGCTCAGACTATATGATAGACCTCCCCTACGACCAAAGCTATTTTATAGAAAATGCCCTCGATCCCTCTCACCTCTTCATTAGCCACGAGGGCACCCTCAGTAGTCGAAAATACGCTCAACCCTTAGAAATGGAAGTCCTGGAAAGTTCTACTCTTGGGATTCGAGGCAGGTACCGAAAAACCAGGCAAAAGAATAGCCCATGGGTAAACCTTGATTTCGTTGCTCCCAATTTAGTGACCTACAGAAGCTCAAGAGAGGAAAAATCAGTTCGTATCGGTGGATCAGCACTTTATTCCCTTCCTCTAGGTCAGGGCAAATGCCGTATTATTATTAGGAATTATAATAATTATTCTACCTGGAAACTGAAGCTACAGCCTCGTTGGATGGAACACTGGTACCGAGACAAATTCTTAGAAGAAGATTTACCACTTGTGGTGGGACAGCAGGCAGAAGTGGAACGGTTGGGAACAAGCCTAAACTCTCTGTATTTGCCACTCAAAACATCAGATCTGTTGTTGATTGAGTATCGCAAGTGGCTCGATAAGTTCGGAACATCTTTACCTTTTTATCAAGGCTATTCTACCAGGAAGCTACCCCAGAAAAAACTGGAAGATAATCAGCAACCACCTCCCCTAGACCGATTAAGGCGACATACTCAAATCTGTGGTTCCTGCAATCGAGCCTATCAGGTAACCAACCGGTTAAAAACGACTTTTGTGGCAGTAGCGATCGCATTGGCGGCTTTGGCAATAGTGACGGATGGTTCTGGCACTGAACTAGTTGCTATTTTAGGGTCTGGCTCAGCCATTGTTATTGCAACAGTTGCCCATCAAGTTAAAACCCATTTCGAGCGTTCTTACACTCGTCATTAACCCTAATTTGACCTCAAGGTCATGTAAGCATTCAGGCATCAGCTAAAGGCCTACGGTCACGCTACTTGAGGTGCCGTCAGCTTATTTTATTCAAAAGCTGTTCGGTGTAGCTTGCGCTATGGCCATAAACTGTTGCCGTAGCGTGGCCACAGGCTTTTGGCTGATAGCTGATAGCACCTCAAGTAGCCTGTGCCACGCTACGGGAAAAGCTTTTGAATAAGCGATGCAGCGCCGACCTGCGGGGGTTTCCCCCGGAGACAAAACCTTAGATAGGGTCGCCTTTATAGTTAGCAGGTTATGCAGAAAAGGGTTAAAGATTTTTTACAAAGGCTCCACTATCTTAGAGGTTGTCTGAGAAGTCTCATTTGCTACATCCAAGCCCCCTAAATCCCCCAATTTTGGGGGACTTTTACCAGCAAAAGATTCTTGTTCCCCCCAGAATTGGGGGGCTAGGGGGGCAAAATTCAATATCAAAAAACTTTTCAGATATCCTCTTACGGTAAATTCAAACCACTCGCGCTTTGCATCAAGACAACAGATAACCATTCATTTATTATTAGTTAAGTCTGCTGACCGCACCTCAAGTAGCGTGAGCTTTTAGCTCACCGCTGACGGCTGAATGCTTACCTAACAGCTACCAAAAAGATTACCGAAAGATGACCGTACCCACCAATAATCCCAAGGAATTTAGACAATTTGAACAAAATGTCTCGCTAACCCCACCTATAATCTTCGATTTAGGTGGGGTTAGCGAGACCAACCAAAAACACTACCTTTTCTTATTCTTTTGGCAATTCTAGATTAATCATATAGCGTTTCTAGGACTCATGAGGTACACATTAGTTTTGACCTCTTCCCTCTTCCCTCTTCCCTGCTCCCTGCTCCGAAGTCCCTGCTCCCTGCTCCCTAAAAACCAGAAATTTGTACCTCACAAGTAGTAGAATTGCTATATTTGTGTTAATAAGTAGTCGGACATAAATAAACGGTACTGTCTCAAAAACTGTAAAATGCTTATAACCTTTACCCCAAAAGGTTTTACCTATATTTACAAAACTTTATACAGCACCCAAAACTTTTGTCCGACTACTTATAATTTAATAGCCTATAGAGTGGGCTGTGACTAGACCATGGGTAAAAAAAGCAAAAGAAAAACTAAAAAATCTCAACCTCAACCTCTGATTCGTACAGATGTGTGGCGTTTAGTTACTACTCCCGAACAGAAAGAGATGATGTTGATGACGGTAACCTGCTACCGTAAATATCTTTTACCTTTAGTTTTGATTGTGAATGCACAATGGTCTAATTTAGCCCCTCTAAGTAGCTTAGAATTAGTTTTGGCTGTGGAAAAAATGATTCATGTTACCACAGCTAACCCAAATCCCAAACATAGTTATTATCAGAAAATTGTCAACAAATATCCAGATCACCGTAAGTTTCCCAGCTATTTAAGAAGAGCAGCCATAGCTGAAGCAATTGGCATTGTTTCTAGTTTTCAAATCCGTTATCGTTCTTGGCAGTCGGGAAATCGTAAAAAACGTACAGCTAAAGCACCAAGACTAACAGCAATGTGTAAAACTTACCCGGCTTTGTATAAAGGTCCTAAAAGGGGGACAAGGAGGCATGAGAGCTTTATGTAGTGAGCGATACAGCAGAAATAGATAAAAAAAGGGCTCTTCCGTACTTGTTATGCTAAACTAACAGTTAAAATGCCAGTTTAATAAACATCTCGAAACGAAAGTTTTCCAAATTACGAAATCCATAAGCCGAGCGCTTAATTAGCTTAAGTTTGTTATTAATACCCTCAACGACACCACTGGTTGTTCTATGATCAAAGTAAGCAATTATCTCATCCAGGCATCGGCTAATCGTTTTTTGGCTCTCGGGGAAATATTTTTTCGCTCTTGACAACCAAATCCCCAGTTTCACTAATCCGGTGTACCAATTACTAGTCTTCTCAAAAATTTTTCTGATTTTCTCTTTTAGTTCATCCCACATTCCGCAGGTTAGTTAGCAAAGGAGATAATATTTACGACAAGGAGCACCAAAGAACTTGAGAATCCAACACCGTTCTTCACTGAGGTTGGAAACTTGTTTCAAGCCAGCCATCGTCAATAAATGAATTGACATGAAACATTGAAACACCCAACGCAAAGTAGGAGTGGCAGTTGGCTTACCTAACTGATTTTGGATTGTTTGAGATGCTCGTTTTAAGGATTGACGTAATGCCCTCTGACCCAGGCTGTAAACCAGCATTCCACTTACCCATAACCATGTCTTGATGCAAAGCGCGAGTGGGGGAAACCACGGCAGTTGCTCATGGTTTGTTCGCGTTCGCCTTTGGCGTGGCCTACGGCCAAGCGTCGCCAAAGGCGATAGTTACCGTAAGATAGGGTCGCCTTGTCAGCCATGCAAAGCGCGAGTGGGGGAAACCCCCTGTTCCGAAGCTGCATCGCTATTAACAAATATTTAACCCTTTTCTGCATAACCTGCTAACTATAAAGGCGACCCTATCTAAGGTTTCGTCTCCGGGGGAACCCCCAAGACCGCACTGCCTCCCCAAGACCGCGCTGCATCGCTTGCTAAAGCCGCAACTCTTTTGCTTGAATTGAGAAACACAGTGGAAGTAAAAAACAATGGGTCTTTGAGAAACCGAAAACCACGTTCTGTAGATTGTTGTGACTTATATTCACGCAAAACCTCTTCGTCGCTAAGTAAGGCCTTTGGCCACGCTACGCGATCGGAGGCATCAAGAACATTGGTGGCAATAATAAACCGGCCAGCCCGTTCTGTTTCAATAGTAATTGCCGTTTCTTTGGGTATAATTTCAGCTTGAATCTGGTAGCTTAGGGTAGGTTTATAATCCTGGCGAGGTCTACCACGTCCTCGATATTGAGCATGTTCAATAACTTCAATATTTGCAAGTTGATGAAATGGCAACTGATTCTCAAGTAGTTTGGTGGCTGTGAGTGCATCTTTGGCACATGCAAATTTTTGTTGACACAATTTTCGCAGTTGCGATTGTGCCTGAGTACATTTTTTTGCTAGACGTTTTTCCAGTTTTTTTAAGTCTGATTGTTGACGGGCTTGACTTTCTATCCATGTGCCACCTTTGTCGCACACCGCCATAATTATTACAACATGGGGCAATACGATATCCTGGGATTGTACTTGGTACAAATGCATCAGTACTGATATTTTTTAACAGTTCTTTGGCAGCCGTTAGGGTACCAGGAAGTCGAGATCCCAATCTTAAGGAGACCATCATCTGCAAATTTTCTTCAGTGTAAAGGGCTGCATCGGCCACAAATAAACCGTCTATTTGCCATTGTTTGTGGAAGTCAGCGATCAGTTTTCCAAACATGGCGCTCATCGACTTCATTTCCATCTGCAACTCTTAAATATAAGGGTATATCTCCATCTCCACTGCACATCAAATCGAGGATAAATTGTTTCAAATCTGGTCGGTGATCTCGCTTAATAACCATATGTAATTGTAATTAATCCTGATTCGGCTGATGCTTCATCGTCAGCATCTATCTCATAATCCCCATGTACGTGAAATGAACATGAATACATGTGGAAACTGTCCATCTTCACTCCAAATTTACCGGCTGCTGATAGTGCAACTCGGATGAAAATGTCCGTTAATCCAGCATCATATAGTAAGTCTTACGACTCTGCCCAAGCGGTCATCATTCAAGTGTTCTGGTTTTATTCCCTCTCCCAATAAATGTTCCGTTGCAATCCCTGTCTTGATGCAGTCGCTCATGGGGGAAACCCCCAAGACCGCGCTGCATCGCTTCAAAAAACTTATAAAATAGATAGAGTGGCGCGCTGACAAAGCCCTTACCGTTGATAATCATTGCTTTGACCACTTGACCTGCGCTAATTATTTCTTGGGGATGAGTTCCGAGCAGTTGGTTAATCTCCTCAACCAACCCCATTTCATCAACAATACCTGCCACTATGCCCAAGTGGTCGATATCTTGTACTTTGATTTGTGATCCTGAAACATTCATACTTCAAAAATACAACATTATGTGATCGCACCTGCGGAATGTGGGGTGCAACCCCAAGCCGGAGATTATTATGCAGGATGGATCACCAGTGATATTGTTGGTCCTTTTAAAGGCGAACCTGGTACCTGGGGTTGGTAGGAAAAAATAAGGTTAATACCAATTTTTTGTATTTCAACATATGTGTCGATTACTCGCTTACCTCGGTTCTCCTATCCAACCGGATAAACTAATCTACGAACCAGAACACTCTCTGTGTATTCAAAGTTACAGACCGCGAGAAACTGTAACCACCTCTGTGAATGCTGATGGGGTAGGAATTGGCTGGTATCACTCCCAAAAACAGACAGAACCCTTTATCTACAAAAATATCCTACCCATCTGGAGCGATATTAATTTACCCCACCTCAGTCGTTACATCGAGACTGAATGTTTCTTAGCCTATATCCGCAGTGCTACTCCTGGACAAGCAGCCAGTTTGAGTAACTGTCAACCTTTTAGCGATCGCCACTTCCTCTTCACCCACAATGGTTTCATCGACAATTTTCGAGCCACCTTATACCAACCGATCCGCAGTCATATTAAAGATACAGTCTATCATAAAATTGAAGGCACTACCGATTCTGAACATATTTTCGCCTTGTTTCTCAATGAGTTAGCTGCTGTTGATGGTAATTGGGAACAAGCGTTACAGGCTACCTTAAACACACTCTTTAAGTTAGCCAAACCCTATGGAGTAAAGGTCTTAGCGAACATCATTATTAGTGATGGAAATCAGCTTATTGCCTCTCGTTGTGCTATCGGTTCTACTCCACCTTCTCTCTACTGGCTACAGAACGCTCCACATTTCCCCAATTCTGTCATCATTGCCTCTGAACCCTTGTTCCCAGGAAACTGGAATCCTTGTCCTGAAAGTAGCATGATTTGTGTCACAGAAGACCTGAAAATCAACATGCATCCCATAGATTTGTAGAGCTAACGGGGTGACAACCCCGTTAGGTACTCGCCCCTTTTTTAAAAACCGTTAAAAACCGTTAAAAACCTACCCTTGTCAGGGCGTGGGGCCCGGGTGTGGGAAGTGTGGTGAGTGTAATCTAATTTGCGTTTGAATACTTACTTTATAGCGATTCTCATATTAATGACGTACACAGGATTTTTTCCCTATTGCCTATTGCTAGCTTGCCTATTGCCTGTTCCCTATTGCCTATTGCTAGCATGCCTATTGCCTGTTCCCTAAGAAGCATTCTACCTAGAATCCCAAATCCACAGCAATACGGTGAGCACAAGCAAATCCCGAAAACGCTACTGCATTTAAACCCTGCCCTGGAAAAGTGCTATCCCCAACACAATAAAGCCCTGGAATCGCAGTCCGATTAAACGGCATTCCCAACAATCCCATTAACTTGCGGCGGGGAATTGGCCCATAGGTTCCATCCATACGGTTCAAAAATCGTCGATGACTGCGTGGTGTGCCCACCTCCATGTAATCCAATCCAGCATCTAAGCCAGGAAAAATCGTTTCTAGTCGCTCAATTAAGCATCCAGCTGCCTCTTCCTTCTTATTTTCGTACTCACGAGGGGATAACCCTTGCCAATCTTCCATCCAGCTCGGGGTAAAGGTGTGGAAAACATGATAGCCTTCTGGCGCTAAATTGGGATCAAGCAAGGTAGGAATCGAAACAAAAATAGTCCCCTCCGCATCCTCCATTTTTCCCCAGTCTTCTAGGACAATATGGTGACACTCTGTACCAGGTGGTAAAACATCTGCCTTTACCCCTAAATGTAAACTCAAAAAACCCGGTGATTTCTGATAACGCTGTTGCCATTTCCGCTCAACTGCTGGCATCTGGTCAGCTGGGACTAATTTCTCAAATGTATCCCAACGGGTAGCATTGGAAACAATTCGTTTTGCTCGATACTCTTTACCATTGACTAGCTGGACACCCACTGCCTTGCCCTTTTCCAGCAGAATTTTCCCGACTCGAGCTTTATAAAGAATCTGACCTCCAGCTTTCTCCAATCCCTCCACTAGTTTTTGGGCGATTTTTCCTACACCTCCTACCGGATAATTAATCCCACCGTAATGTCGGTCAGAAAACACCATCCCAGCATTAATCATCGGTGTTTTGTCAGCAGGTACCACAGACCAGCAATAACATTCCATGTCTATAAATTTCAGCAACTGGAGGTCGCTAATATACTTGCGAGCAATGTCTCCCACATTTTGGGGTAGGTACTTCACTAAACCCAAACAAGCCAAGGGATGCTGGAAAAATACCCTGGTCAAATAGCGAATTTCTTCCAAGGACAGTAAGTCCATCGCATTCAGGCAATTAAAGACCTTCCAGCATTCATCGTAAAATTTGCGAATTCCTTGGCGTTGGTCAGGGAAGTGAGCCGTGAGTTCTTGCAAAAAATTCTCATAGTCTCGGTGGACTTTGAGCTCTAGATCACCAGGGAGATGATAGTGAATCTGTACTGGATCTGGAATTGTTTCCAGACTGACATTGACAGCCTCAAGGGCTCGGGTAAGTAGATTGGTTGTCCCTTCGGTGCCAAACCCAAAAATCATTGATGCTCCCACATCAAAGCGATACCCCTCTCGCTCGAAGTAACCCGAACTACCACCAGGAATGATATAGCTTTCTAGCACCAGCACACTCGCTCCCTTCGCTGCCAACTGAGTTGCGGTTACTAGCCCCCCAATACCAGAGCCAATCACAATAGTATCAAATACCGATTGATTGGAAATGGTATGGGATTGATTGCTTGATGGGCAAGGTTGGGATCCAGCAGTCATGGAATTAGCAATTTAAATATATTAACTGATGGATCTGAGTTTAGCGTTTCTTGTTGATATAAGAGTTCATTACTAATGCAAAAAAAAAAGTGGGCACCAGCCTGCTGCTGCGTACCGGTCCCACCCGCCTATCCTTAATGAGAGGAGAACACTTATTACTACTATAGTCTTGTTGAAAAAAAATGTCAACATATTGAAAAGCATTTTCCCGAAAAGGGGAGTGTCGGGAGTGCCGGGAGTGGGAGGAGTGTTAGCTAACCATCCCACCGGGGAGGGTAACAAGCAGCCTTGTTACCCTTACTGGGTGTCGGCGAACCTGTAGGGAAAACTTTTTGGGAACTAAGGCAATCATTACACCCCGCGCCCCCGCCACACCACACACCCCCTCAGGTGTAGATCTGAGTCTCTATGGTGTTTTTGCTTGTAATTGACCACTTGACAGTATTATTGGCATAGTTAAAAGCATGCCCAAACCCTTTGAGTGCTGTCTGTATTTTGACAACTTGTTTAGGGTTTGCTTGAATCAAGCAAACACTCGTTAATACTGTATTCATCAATGTAAAACTTGAAACTATCATCGACTAGATCAAAACTTGTGGTTATTCCCAAAAACCCTGCTGCCCAATTCCTCTGACACTACCTAATTTGTTTCTCACTAATTCTTATAGTTACGACCTGTTATGACTCTCCAACTACGTGTCTATGTTCCACCCCATCCCCTAGTTAAGCACTGGCTAGGGGTTGCCCGTGATGCCTCGACACCACCTCCATTGTTCAAAAGCGCTATGACCGAGTTGGGACGCTGGTTGACCTATGAAGCAATGCGGGATTGGTTGCCGAATGAAGAACTAACAGTGCAAACTCCCCTAGCTCCGTGCAAGGTAACTATGGTTAACCCAGAAGTGCCCATAGTAGTTGTGCCAATTTTGCGGGCTGGACTAGCGCTCTTAGATGGAGCCCAAACTTTGCTGCCCTTGGCATCGGTTTATCACCTTGGTCTGGTCAGAAATGAGGAAACCTTACAAGCCAGTTTTTACCTGAATACCTTACCCAATCAGTTTGACCCAAATACACGAGTCCTAGTTCTCGACCCAATGCTGGCTACTGGTGGCACAATGATGTTGGCAATGTCAGAACTTAAAAAACGAGGAGCAACACCAGACTTAACACGGATTATTAGCGTGGTAGCAGCACCACCAGCCTTACAAAAGTTGGGGGCAGATTATCCTAGTTTGACCATCTACACTGGCATGATTGATGAGGAAGTCAATGCTAAGGGATATATCGTACCAGGCTTGGGTGATGCAGGCGATCGCGCTTTTGGAACTTGACCTGAGCAGCAAATAACCCCTATTACCCTGAGCAACTTAGACAGCAAATCCAACTAACTGATAGTAGAGGTGTTCCAGGCAACACCTCTACCTAGACTGGCTGATCACGGTGCCAAACTTCACACTCTCCGCTCCCTCACCAGACCGGGCTTTCAAAGCTTTGTCTAAAAGCCTTGCGATACGATACAATTAATTATGGGCTGGTAGCAAACCCCTTGTCTAATCAGCAAGATCCTCTCAAACTTGATGGGTTAATCTGGATAAAAGCTGCATTTTGAAAATCAAGGGCAACAGAGCAACATGAGTCAGCAAGATGGTTTTGCAAGTGGATTCCTGACTGGAGCAGTAGTCGGGGGATTGATAGGTGGATTAATCGGCGCTTTGGTTACTGCTGGGAAAAGTAATCAAAACAACGATGAGGAAGATCGGTCTATGTTAAATTCTGAGCGCTCAGACCCTAAGGCAATTAGGGCCAGAAGGCGCGAACTAAAGGCAGAAGCAAGTATTGAAGCGGCACGTCAGAGTTTGGAAGACAAAATTGCCCAGCTCAATTCAGCCATTGACGATGTACGTCAACAAGTCAGCACAGTGAAAGGTACAGCTGAGGCAAATACACATGAACGGGTGCTTGAGCCGTGAAATTATTCTGTTGTAGGTATGTTAAAGCTTTACGAAACTCCCAAGGCTGAAAGCCCCGCGTTTTTAAACCGGGTCAGAAGTTACCGCAAGAATAGTGCAGCCTTTATAGTTGGTAGGCTATGCATTAAAGGTGACAGGTTTTGTTGTAAGGCTGCACTATTCTAAGGTTTCGTCTCCGGGATGAAAGCCAGTTAGCGACTTTAGTCGCCTAGATGCAATTTCATCAAAAAGGTTGACAATACCTGCGCTAAAGTATCATTTAGATATGGGTACAGGCTGAAAAACCGTTCGCGTAGCGTGGCCTTTGGCCTTGGCACAACCGGGTCAGAGACCCGCAATTGTTTGACCTAAAAGTAGTAATGCCCGGAGGGTAGGGAAAGTCCTCCTTTCTTGATGCAATAGCGAGTGGGGGAAACCCCCAAGACCGCGCTGCATCGCTAAAAACCCAATCATCAACTAACAATTGGTGTGTGAACCCAGCAAGATCACAACTTGAGAGAAAAATGGTACGGCGGGGTTAGAAGTTACCGTAAGAAGAGTGGAGCCTTTAAGGGTTACAGGCTATGCATAGAAGGGTTAAAACTTTTTTATTAAGGCTCCACTCTTCTAAGGTTTCGTCTCCGGCACGCCGAAACCAAGTAAAACGGGAAAGTAACGGACTTTATAAGGCACTTTCCAATCTTGTTGCTAAACGCTATCGCGAGACTAGCCCGCTGGGTCTTTCGTGAACTGAACTAGATTCTTGGTCTTGACGGGATTCAGGTTTAGATATTGCCATTTGGACACGGAGGTTTAAGGCCGGTCGTAGATCTAGGAATCCCCGTCTTTTTAAAGCGGGGAGTGTCAATGACTTGGTATTCAGGCACAGGGTGCTCAAATTCGTTAAACTTAACATTAAGATAAAAACTTAGTAAGAAAGCTTATAAATCTATGGCTACAGAACTGTTGACTAGCACTCTCCAGAGCTTTATTCAAATCTATCTAGTTCTATTAATTGTCCGAATTCTGTTAACTTGGTTTCAAACAATGGATTGGGCGAATCAGGTCGCTTCTGTCTTAAGTCCAATTACTGACCCTTACCTGAATATTTTCCGTTCCTTCATTCCACCCCTTGGAGGTATAGATTTTTCCCCCATACTGGCGATTTTCCTTCTACAAATTTTAGCTGGGGCGTTTTAGCTTAAACGGGGAGAAGCCCCACGTCTGAAAGGTAAGCGTCAGCGTGGGCTTAATCCCCCTTTAAGCTAATCACCGACCGATTCTGTTTCTAAAACCGGATGCCTTAAAACCCTTAAGGATAAGAGGCGTTTTTACATTAGCAGGAACTGTAACCCGGATTTCAAAATCACTGATGCCTGGTGGCACTTCATCAATTAACCCCACGCGACTCCGATTTTGGAAGGTATTATTGCCATTAGCATCGTAGATACGACCAAAAACATCAGCATCAAGCACAATTTTGTTAGTGGGATTCTTGGCTTTACCCTTGATCAGATAGCAACCAGCCTGCCTAGCCGACCCCCCACCAACGGTCACCATGCCTTGCCCAATTTCTGAGGGACACTCCTGGGAAGACAAGTTGGAAAGTTTTATCCGGATCACAGCCAACGCAGGGGGAGCAAATGCCGAGCTGATCACCCAAATCAGACAAGCTACAGCAGTAGCAGTTAACCAATTTCGCAATCCCATAAAGCCAACCAAAAGTTTACCGATTATAGCTACTTTACACCTAAATTGCATAGGGTTTAGCTTGGAGCAGAGAAAATATCGCTAACTATAGGTAATACTGAATAGATAATACTGAAGTGAATGGCTCCAAAGCTCAGTGTAGAATCAGTAAGCATTACCAAGATTTGGGGGGAAGGTAGAATTTTTCTAGGGATAACCCTGACCAAACAATACGCGATCGCACTAGCAATACTCCTAAGGTAATTATTCCCAAACTAACAGCTCTGAGTTGCTGGTTTCCAGTCCAAGCTAACTCTCCAAGGTAGCTCGAACCAATCATCACAGTATGAATCGCAGCTAGGACTAAAGCCGGGATACTCAATAAATGAATCCATCGCCAACGCTTGCCCAAAGCCTTCTGTAAGTAATCAAAACTGGTGAGAGCGGCTGGGGTAATCAACACGAGCGCTAAAATTCCTGCTAACAGACCCCACTGATGCTGCGGTAGCATAAACCCCAGAGCATCTAACTTCCAGTTCAAGGTATGGTCAAGCTTATGAAATGTATGAGCGATCGCCAACACAAATGCCCCCACTCCTAAAGCCCGACGATAGCGTAACAGCCCAGCCCACAAACCACTAATCGGACGAGCAATCAAAGCTAACATCAGTAACAGCAGCGCCCCATGACCGGTGTAATCCACCATAGCATCGGTACGCAGAAGGGTTAAAATACCAATGGTGAGGGTAACCCAGCCTCCTAAGCGAAACAGCTGGCTGCGCTTGCTAACACTGAGTCTAGATGCAGATACACCCACTCCTAGCATCATGGGCATCGTTCCCAGTCCAAAGGCCAGCATCGTTGCTGCTCCCCACCAGAGATTACCCATTTCCGCTGCTTTAATCTGAGCAGCATACAGGAATCCACAAGGCATCAAACCCCAGACTCCTCCTAAAAGGGCTGGTGTCCACCACTGAGATTCCCCAGACAATTTAGTCATCGCGACCGTCAGCCGTTGATTCCCAATCCCTTTAGATAGGGGGTGTAATAGGGGCAGACGGGGAATCCAATCGGGTTTAAGCTGCACACAGCCAAACCAAATAAGCATTAAACCAGTCAGAATTGCCATGGCTTGGCGCAATCCACTGCCAATCCCAGCCAACTGACCACTGGCAATCAAGACTGAACCCATACCCCCAAGTCCAGCTCCGACGAGAGCATAACTAATTGTTCGTCCTAGGTTCAGTAGACTATGAAAACCCAGCTGATGCAGCCACTTGGGGGACTTTTCCTGCTGCTGAGATAGGGAAAACGCCACTGCCAGAGGTCCACACATCGCCACACAGTGACCAAAACTCCCCAGAAACCCTAGGGTCATGACCAGCAGCAAATCTAAAACCATTCCGTGCTTATGTTCCTTACCTATAGACTATGGTAAATATTATCATCAGCCATTCATGCTTATTGTGAACTTATAGCAAGTTGTCATGAAAAGATTCATGTGTGATCTTCTATATCCTCTGTATCTCCGGCATTTTATGGTTAGGAGGTAAGAGCATCTTTGAATAAATTTTAGCATTAAGAGTTAACCCCCATGACCATTCAACTGCCATCAAACATTTCCTCTACTGAAAACTCAGCACTCACAACTCAGCAGTATTTTCCGATAATTTCTCACAACATTAAAACGTCTGCTGATGTCGGTGCTACCTTCCACATTGAACCCAATCACAATCCTCGCGCTAGAGAACCTGCTCTAGCTTGGTTTGCCCTTACTCGCCAAGGGGGCCAACTCATTCCCCTAGACCAATGTGACTGTCAACTAGCCGTTTACTCTAAATCCTCATCAGAGTTAGGGAGTTCCCCCATCCTTGAGCCACAGCTGAAAGCTATATCAGCCGAACAATATCAAGGTATTCCTGGAGCTGATCTAGTCTTTCCTAAAGCGGGAGTCTATGAGTTAGTTTTAAGCGGTACTCCTAAATCAGGAGCTAGTTTTAAGCCATTTGAGATCAAGTACGACGTTACAGTCACTCCTGGGAAAAAAACTGCAACTGTGCCAAGTCCTGCCACTGAACATCGATTTAACCAGCAGTCAGAATCCTTCTCAGAAGAGGATACGGCACCATCAGAGCCTCAACTATTACAGTGGTGGTTGCCCGTAGGGATTTTTGCCTTAGTCATCCTAGGTATTGCGAGTGTGTTGTTATGGAAAAAGGCAACAGGAAAAAGGTAAATATAACCCCACCCTCTACTAAGCAGTGGCCGGAAAACTCCCACCGATAAAGTGAATATCACTAAAGGTTTCAATCCACAGACGAGCACCACAATCAAGAGGGTTATCCGGTTGATACACAATCCGACACGGGCCAAGAATTTCTACCTGATTGCCGTATAGATTGTTGCCGCTTCGTTTTACCGAAATCACTGGCTGACGCTCTTCGGGAGGTTTAGTTTTGTTGGTGCCAATGCGATTGCGATTGACATTGATCTTAGCTAGAGCCGGAGGACGACTTTTACTCCATGTGCCAATCGGTCCACGGCTGGCCTTGATAATTTGCGGTAAATGGTTGAACAGAGGAATAATCCAGAATTTACCGCTTTTATAGGCACCCCGGACGCGACCGTCTTGGAGGAGTTGTCTCAACCGTCTCGAAGATATTCCTAAAAGAGATGCTGCTTCAGTAGTACAAACGCACTTGTTCATCAGTTAACTCTAAAGTAGATTCGATTAACTATTCCGATATTTGTAGTATAACTAAAATCCACCATTAATGTCAAGTTGTGGTTAACTGGAATAGCTCTTTGTTGAAAGAGGGGATTTATCCTCTTCTTAGTGAAGTGTTGGAAACCATCCTGCTAAGAATTTTTACTCAATAGAGCTAGGAACCGAAAATAGAAAGAAAATCGAAAGATATAATAATTCTTTAATAATTCTTAATTAACTAATAATTATCAAATGAACATTCTAAGTAACCTGCTTTCCGGTGCCACTAATCCCTCCCGTGCCAAGAAAAAACGCCGACGGATTGAAATCAAATCTGAGCGTGAAATTGAGATCATGCGGCAGGCGGCAACTATTGTGGCAACAGTACTCAAAGAAATTTCTGAGATGGTTGAGCCAGGAATGAGCACAGCGGATTTAGATGCCTATGCCGAAAAGCGGATCCGTCAGATGGGAGCAACCCCAAGTTTCAAAGGCTACTACGGCTTTCCTGGGTCGATCTGCACCTGCCTGAATCACGAAGTAGTTCATGGTATTCCTAGTCCTAAGAAAGTAATTTGCAGTGGTGATGTGTTGAAAGTGGATACAGGTGCCTTCTATCAGGGATTTCACGGAGACTCATGCATTACTATTCCGATTGAGGAGGTGAAACCAGAAGCGAGTCAATTAATTCAGGTGGCAAATGAAACCCTCTACAAGGGCATCGAACAGGTGAAAGCAGGGAAGTACTTGCTAGACATTGCTGGTGCGATTGAAGACCATGCCCAAACTTATGGCTATAGTATCGTGGAGGATTATACGGGTCACGGTGTGGGGCGAAATCTACACGAAGACCCCTCAGTGTTCAACTTCCGCACCCGCGAATTGCCCAATGTCAAGCTCCGTGCTGGGATGACTTTGGCGATTGAGCCAATTTTGAATGCTGGTACTAAGTTCACACGCACCCTATCTGACCGTTGGACAGTCGTTACGGTCGATAATTCTCTATCCGCTCAGTTTGAACATACGGTTTTGGTAACAACTGATGGCTACGAAATTTTGACTGACCGTGCCAAGGTTATGAACTAGTTAAGGACTTGCTGGTAGATGGAACTTATCAGTGGGTATTTGGTCAATTAAATAGAGGAGCGTCTCCTACTCCAGGGGAAATATCTAGGTGTACCATTTTCTCCCAAGCCATAGCTATTGCTTACCAGATAAGGTTATGATATATTGGGTTGGGGCTATTTATAGAAACTACCAAATTTTTGGCAGTTGACAGCTAGCAGGATTGATCACAAGTAAGCGCGAAGTTTTAAAACCCAGTCTCGTCAGAGCTGGGATTAAAAACGATTAACTTGTGAATATACTTCGCACTCACTCTTTTCTGAGTAATCATCGTTCGCGTAGCGTGACCTACGGTCAATCGCTTTTAGCGGAAGCTGAGGCCTTTGGCCACGCTACGCGAACGCTTCATCGCGTAGCGTGGCCTACGGTCAATCCCATCAATGTAGCCTTATAATAAGGGAGTTTCCTCTACGCGGTGAGAGCATCCACATCGGAACCCCACTCAGAAAAGTAAATGGGTGAAAAATATTCTTGGACGGTGCTTCTAGTAACTAGTGATATAGATCGCAATTGATCTACTGCTAAAAAACTCCCGATCAGATCTCAGGGGTGTTGATCAGGTGGCATCTAATTTCTTTCTTCTTAGTTACTTCACTATTCTCCGGAACTATGACCAATAAAATAGTCGAAAAAATTGCCGGAATATCTCTGGTAACTATTAGCTTTGATAGGGATTCGACAGCTGTTTCAAAAGAAAACCCCCAAACCGTTGAGCCTAGGGGTAATTATCAGGGTGCATCTACCATTTATTTCTTCTGATTGATGGGATTGATATCCGGAAGGATTACTAGTAAATTTACTAGTCAATCAATAACAAAACCCACGGGATAAATTTGCTCAAAGCCAACAGCCAGCTAAGGCGCTGATGGCGACATCTACCAAAAAAAAATCCCCCGAACCGTGAGCTTCAGGGGTAATTATCAGGGTGCATCTACCATTTATTTCTTCTGATTGATGGGATTGATATCCGGAAGGATTACTAGTCAATTTACTAGTCAATCAATAACAAAACCCACGGGATAAATTTGCTCAAAGCCAACAGCCAGCTAAGGCGCTGATGGCAACATCTACCAAAAAAAATCCCCCGAACCGTGAGCTTCAGGGGTAATTATCAGGGTGCATCTACCATTTATTTCTTCTGATTGATGGGATTGATATCCGGAAGGATTACTAGTAAATTTACTAGTCAATCAATAACAAAACCCACGGGATAAATTTGCTCAAAGCCAACAGCCAGCTGAGGCGCTGATGGCAACATCTACCAAAAAAAATCCCCCGAACCGTGAGCTTCGGGGGTAATTATTAGGGTGCATCTACCATTTATTTCTTCTGATTGATGGGATTGATATCCGGAAGCTAAGGTATGGCTTAAAATTCTATATGATCACTAAACCTAGATAAAACCTAGATAAAACTTTACTTTTAGCTGACGGCCAAGTTATGGTTTATGGCAGCATCTACAGGTGCGACCCGTGGCGAATTTAATAATTAGATGCGGAAAGCGCACCTACAAAGAAAACCCCCGAACCGTGAGCTTCGGGGGTAATTATTAGGGTGCATCTACCATTTCTTTCTTCTGAGTTACTTCTCCAGTATCCGGAAGGTTTAGCAGGGGATGATTGACGACTGGCGGCAAGACCGTTCCTCGAAAGCTGTATTAATTATCAATTATCAATTGACCCATAGGACTACTCCTTGATGTGTTATTGTATATTACAGCTTGAAGCACGTAGGGTGGGTTAATTGATTGGCGTTCGCGTAGCGTGACCTACGGTCAATCGCACTCTCACAGCTTCCAAGGGGCGATTGCCATAAAATAGCGGTGCGACAAGGCGCGAGGTTCCAACGCCCACACCGAACGCGCACCAAGACAGAAGCAGGTTAATCGGAAGGTAATGCTCAATGGTAACATTACAGCTCAGGCAGTTAAGTGTTCCTCCAGGACAGCGGATTCTTTTGACTGATGTAAGCTGGTCAAAGTTCGAGGAGATTTTGGAAGAACTCGGTGAAAAAAGAGCTAATAGAGTAGCTTACTATCAAAATCAATTAGAAATTAGAATGCCATTGCCAGAACATGAGTTTGATAAAGAAATTATTGGTGATATGGTTAAAATTTTACTAGAAGAATTGGAATTCAATCGCGAATGTTACGGCTCAACTACTTTCAAGCGGAAGGATATGGCAGCAGGAATCGAGCCGGATAATTGTTTTTATATTCAAAATTATCGTTTAATGATTGGCAAAAGGAGATTAGATTTAAGTAGTGATCCACCTCCCGATATAGCCATTGAGGTTGATGTTACTTCCAAAACACAACTGAGTGCTTATGAAGCTTTGGGAGTGCCTGAGTTATGGCAGTTTTCTAAGGGAAGTTTAAAAATCAATGTACTCCAAGCAGGTAAGGGGGGTAGCTATGTTGAGTCTTCTTTGAGTCCTACTTTTCCTAATTTTCCCATTATTGAAGGGGTTGAGCAGTTTGTCCAAATGAGTTTGACTCAAGGTTCAAGTGCTGCTTTAAGGGCTTTTCGGAAGCGATGCAGCGCGGTCTTGGGGGTTCCCCCCATGAGCGACTGCATCAAGACAGTGGGTTAGGCAGAGAATCGATTGAGGGAATGAGCGTCAAAGAAGACTGTACCTCACTGGCCAATCCCGAGTATTTATGCTTAAAATAACAAATCTAGAATATCGTTACAAAAAAAACCCCCGAACCGTGAGCTTCGGGGAGTAACTATCAGGGTGCATCTACCATTTCTCTTTTCTCGGTGATTTCACGTATATCCGGAAAAGTGACTCACTAATTGATTTAGAGGAATCTACAAAATCCTTAGATAGCTCGCAGGGATTGCTTTGGTAACTATAGGCCGATCAGAAAACCCCGGAAACTGGAGCTCCGGGGGTAATTATCAGGGTTCATCTACCATGCTTTTATTCTAAGTGATTTTACTGAGATTTTAACAAATATATTTATTGACATATATAACCAGATGTGCTAAAGAATAATCAAGTTATAGAACAGTAAGTCAGTTGACGCTCTAGGTAACACAGGCATTACTTGAGCTATAGCACTACACGCGCTTATCACCTGATTGAGGGGTGTTCAGGATAAGTCATGTACTTGCAGCAGTCAGCCCAATGCTTAAGTTTTCCTGGATTGTTGAGCTAACTGCGGAAAGGTTCATAGCTAAATGCTGACGTCACAAGATAGGATTATCTACAAGGTGAAGACTATAGACCCACGCAACTATGCCACGCACTCAACGCAACGATAACTTTATCGATAAAACCTTTACAGTGATGGCAGACATCCTCTTAAAGGTTCTCCCTACCAATAAGCAAGCCAAGGAAGCTTTTGTCTATTACCGAGATGGTATGTCAGCTCAAGCGGATGGGGAATATGCTGAAGCTATGGATAATTACAAAAAAGCGTTGGAACTAGAGGAAGACCCCAACGACCGTAGCTTTATTTTCTACAACATGGGGCTGATTCAAGCCAGTAATGGTGAGCATGAGCGTGCTTTAGAACTCTATCATCAAGCTCTTGAGATCAACCCCCGTATGCCTCAGGCCCTTAATAATGTAGCCGTAATTTACCATTATCAAGGTGAACAGTTTAAGGAAGCTGGGGATAGTGAGGGGGCAGAAGCTTTCTATGACAAAGCGGCTGATTATTGGAAACGAGCTATTCGCCTTGCTCCTAATAACTACATTGAAGCCCAAAACTGGCTGAAAACTACAGGTCGTTCTACCATTGATGTTTACTTTTAACTCCTAGCTTCTAGTTAATAAACTTGATAGTCTTGATAGTCTTTGATTTGGGCTAAGCCTTTAGTGTTGACTGTTGAGGAGTTCATTAGTAACCAAGAATTATAATATAACAAAATGATGATAGACCGCGAACAAGTCCAAAAAGTTGCCAATCTTGCTCGTTTAGAACTAAAAGCAGAGGAAGAGGATAAATTTGCAGCTCAGATGAGCAGTATTTTCGAATATTTTCAACAGCTGAGTGAATTAGATACTGAGGATGTGCCGCCAACTACACGGGCGATTGATATTAGCAATGTGACTCGACTGGATACTCTCAAACCCTATACTGACCGGGAAAGTATGTTCAGGGAAGCTCCTGAGCAGGATGGTGATTTCTTCAGAGTGCCAAAAATTATCACTGAAGGGTAACTGGGGTTGAAAGGGTTTGTTGTTGACGGTTGAGGGTTGAGGGTTGAGGGTTAACTATCAAACTAAACCATAACTTTTTAAATTAAACTATAAAAAACACACCATTTTCTGGTAGAAAATTCCTCATTTGATTTCTGATCCTTCCTTAGACCCATGCATTCCCAAGTAGATTTCCAAGATGCCTTTGATGTGATTGTAGTTGGCGCGGGACACGCTGGTTGTGAAGCCGCCCTAGCTTCAGCACGGTTGGGCTGTCGTACTATCCTACTTACCCTCAATCTAGACAAAATTGCTTGGCAACCCTGTAACCCAGCAGTGGGAGCACCAGCCAAGTCTCAACTCACCCATGAGGTAGATGCTTTGGGTGGAGAAATTGGCAAAATGGCTGACCGTACCTACCTGCAAAAGCGGGTACTGAACTGTTCACGGGGACCAGCGGTTTGGGCTTTGCGAGCGCAGACGGATAAGCGAGAATATGCGGCTGTGATGAAGGAGATTGTAGAAAATCAAGAAAACTTGACTCTCCGGGAAGCCATGGTCACGGATTTGGTGCTGGGGGCTAATGATGAGGTGATAGGTGTTCAGACTTACTTCGGTGTGGCTTTGAAAGCATCGGCAGTGATCTTGACAACTGGCACTTTCCTGGGTGGACGGATCTGGGTGGGAAACAAGTCCATGTCAGCAGGACGGGCTGGGGAATTTGCGGCAATTGGCTTGACGGAAACCCTTAACCGCTTAGGCTTTGAAACGGGACGACTCAAGACGGGAACACCAGCACGGGTAGATAAGCGCTCCGTAGATTACAGCAACTTGGAACCTCAACCAGGGGATGAGGAGGTGCGCTGGTTTAGCTTTGACCCAGATGTGTGGGTGGAACGAGAGCAGATGTATTGCTATCTGACCCGCACGACTTCTGAGACTCACCGCTTGATTCGGGACAATCTTCATCTATCCCCAATCTATGGAGGCTGGGTGGATGCTAAAGGACCCCGATACTGCCCTAGTATTGAAGATAAAATTGTGCGCTTTGCTGATAAGGAAAGCCACCAGATTTTTATTGAACCAGAAGGACGAGATATTCCAGAACTCTATATCCAGGGATTTTCTACTGGATTACCAGAGAATTTGCAGTTGCAGCTATTGCAAACTCTTCCGGGATTAGAAAATTGTGCTATGCTCCGTCCTGCTTATGCGGTTGAGTATGATTATTTACCAGCAACTCAGTGTTATCCGACACTGATGACTAAGACAATTGAGGGATTGTTCTGCGCTGGACAAATTAATGGTACCACTGGCTACGAAGAAGCAGCAGCTCAGGGGATTGTGGCGGGAATTAATGCAGTGCGCTATGTCCGCCATCAGGAAATGGTGGTGTTTCCTAGGGAAGAAAGCTATATGGGTACATTAATTGACGATTTGTGTACCAAAGACCTGCGGGAACCTTACCGAATGCTGACTAGCCGTTCGGAGTATCGGTTACTATTGCGTTCCGATAACGCTGACCGCCGTATGACTCCTTTAGGACGGAAACTGGGTTTGATTGATGACCGTAGGTGGCAGCTTTATCAACAAAAACAGGCGAACATTACCACAGAAAAAGCGCGACTCCAGTCGGTGCGGATTAAGGCACATGATCAAATCGGAATTGCGATCGCATCCGATACCCAGCAAAAGATCAAAGGCTCGATTACCTTAGCTGAGTTACTACGTCGTCCTGGTTTCCACTATGTCAATCTAGACCAATATGGACTGGGTGACCCTAACCTGAATCAGTCGGAACGAGAAGGAGCAGAAATTGATCTAAAATATCAAGGTTATCTTAAGCGTCAGCAAAACCAAATTGACCAAGTTTCTCGGCAAGCTAATCGGCAGTTACCACCAGATTTGGATTATGCTGCTATTGAAACTCTATCCAAGGAGTCTCGTGAAAAGCTTAGCCAAGTCAAACCTATGACTATTGGTCAGGCATCGAGAGTTGGCGGGGTTAATCCAGCAGATATCAATGCGTTGCTGGTATATCTAGAGGTGCGGGAACGAAAGTTCAGTGCTGTTATCGCTCCCTAATCACAGATTCGTTATTGCTCCTTGGTTGATGCCCAGACGGGATATCTAAGCATGGCAAGATTTTTGAGGGTTTTTCCCATAGAAAAGTAAAGTTTTGGGTCTCGGAAGATAATCTTATCAAAGATATATTCATAGTGATAGTTACAAGAGCATACCATCGATGTCTCAGGATGTGATTACCAAAGAAAAATCAACAGAGCGCTTGAACACTCCCCTTCCTATTCAGCCATGGTCGGTAGATGCTGAAGCCGATAGGTTAATGGATGATTTATTTGGGGATCTGTACCAAATGATTGAAAACGGCTGCGAGTTGCCGACAGAACCCCCTGAGCCAGACTATGTCTCCTTGGAACCGATAGCAATCCCGAAAATTCCCATATCAGCGGCAATTATTCCCTTTCTGGAATCGCCACTCCCCTCAACCCAGGAGTTAGCCGAAACCACATCAAGTGAGTTGCAAACGACAACGGCAGATACTAACTCTAGTATTGTCGCGGATAACTCTGGTCAGTTTTTAGACAAGCTCCTATGGGCTTTAGCCTTACTGTCCCTATCAGCAATCACAATGATGTGGCTGACTAGCCAGGGAAAGCTAACTTGGTCATGGTTGAACAACTTGGTAGCTTTGGTATCAGTTCAACAAGGCAAAGTATCAGAACCTGATGCCCAGTTTATTAACTATATGTTGCGATCGCTAGAAGTGATTGACCGCAAAGCACAAGCTATCAAAAAGACTGTGATCGCCCAATCATTACCAGACCCCACCCTTGCCAATCCTCCGGTAGCTCGTAACTCAGCAGCAACTGCACCACCAACTGCTGTCAAAGAACGTGTCTTAGAACGAGTTTATTATATTCCAATTGAAAAGGTTCCAACCCCTGATCCTGCCATAGCATCCTCAGCGCCATCAGCGCCAGTAAAACCATCCCCTCCTAGTACCCCTGAACTTACACCATCCCCATCACCAATCCCGAAACCTCCGTCAGCAACTGCTATAGAACCACCGCCACCAAATGTTCTAGAATCACCGCCACCAATTACTCTAGAATTACCGCCACCACCAACCCCAGACCCCCTGCCCACCGCTACTCTTGACCGACTCCCTGCCCCACCACCACCTCCACCATCATCACCTGCCATCAAACATACCTTGGTGGGATTACTGGAGCTAGGAGAGCAATCTGCTGCTTTGTTTAAAATTGATGGTGTTACCCAACGGGTTAAGCTGGGGGAAGCAATTGCTAATAGCGGTTGGACTCTAGTCTCTGTAGATAATCAGGAAGCAGTGATTCGACGCAATGGTGAAGTTCGTTCAATTTACGTTGGACAACATTTTTAGCTAGGTAACATCCTGCAGGTGATAAATCGCCGTATCTAACCCAAAAAAACAGCCCTCACCCTCTGCCAAAATTAACAACAGGATGGCTCGGTTGCCAATTGCCAATGGTATTTTGTAGTGGGTTATATTATGTATGCGATCGCATACCCAATTTGTGCGATCGCAAAAACCCCAATGGTCACTTAAATTAACTATTATTAACTAACTATATTTAGCCTTCCTGTAGCTATTTCAGATAAGCTGAGATATGTTGATATAACAGAGTGAAAGATATATGATCTAATAGGATCTAGGATAGTGGTGCAGTGGGACTATTTGAAGACCTGAATCGATTTCTAGAAAGTCGTCTAGAAGAATTTCTCCGCAACAATCCTCATCTAGAGTTACAGGCACTAGAGGAGCAGTTGCGCGAGCAAGAAAAAGACACACTGCGGCTAATTATTGACTTACAGCAACAGGAAAAGCGGTTGCAAGACCAAATTCTCGCCGTTGCCAAAGACATTCAACGTTGGCATGAGCGTATTGAAAAGGCTAAGTCCCACAACAGATTTGATTTGGCTAAAGCAGCTCAAGAGCGAGAAGCAGCTCTGTTACGTCAAGGCAATCAGCTTTGGGGCCAGATGGAAGGGGTTAAACAGCGCATTACTAAAGCCAAGGAACTCCAAGAACAGATTAAAAACCGTCGCGCTGAAGTTCAGGCTAAAGCTAGAGATACAGCAGCAGCTCGCGCAAGTGCTCAGCCGAAGCAAAACTCCCAGACATTTGCCTGGAATCAGACTACCAACAGTAACCAATACAATATCCCTTCTGGTGTAGACCCTTTAGAGCAACAGTTTAAAAGCTGGGAAATGGATGAAGAGTTGGAGCAAATGAAGCGGAATATGAACGGTTGATATAAGCTATCAGCTATCAGCTATCAGCTATCAGCTATTAGCTTTTGAATGAAAGAGGTAAGCATTCGTTTAATCTGAGTTAAGTCTGCTGACTGCTGACAGCTAACTGCTGAATGCTTAGATGAATTATTCATCCATCTTTTTTTTCAAAACGACGATTAATAATAAAAGAAATTGATTTTTGTTGGATAGGCAAGGTAGGAAATAAGGACTGCTTTGTAGGGTTTAATTTAGCAGTATTGGTAATGTCTTGGTCTTGGCTGTCTTGGCTTGGATTGGGATTAGATGAATCAGATGGGAAGGAAGGCTGGCGAAAAATCCAGCCTGGATGCTTGCCATAGTTAGAAGCGATCGCTAATAAGGCTCCTGCTAAGATAAACACCGGTAGTGGTAGAGTTACGTGTCTAACCCACTGGTAGATTTCCACCATCACAAAAAACACCAAAACGCTAGCTATCCAAATCTTTATAACTCTATCCGATACCATGCCAATCTTATGCTCTGATTCGGTTTGTTCCGTCTGAGGAAGCTGATGGAATGTGAGTCACGCAAACATTGTTTCCATCAGCTCCTTTAGACCATACTACACCTTGGCTGCTACTTTGGCTGGAGCGGATATCAAGGTTTCATAAGTTGACCGCATCTTCAGACCAACAAGAACCTGGAACAACCCAGAACCGTTGTTAGAGCCAGGATAATCCTTGTGCTTGAGCAATAACTCAGTCATCTCTCCATCGTACTTGGTTGAGGTATTGCTGAGGTGACTTTCGATGTAAATCATCTCGTTTAGGTTATCAAACTGACCATCTACCTCTAGTACAGAGACTTCGTTACCCATGTAGCTGTCTGGTCCATAGTACATTTTCAGACCAGGATAAGCACAGGTTAGCTTGCGACCACAAGGTCTCCAATCGATGGTTGACCCTTCATCAAACAGATAAACTGGCTCGAAGTCTTTCACTCCTTCCTTTTGAACTAGGCGCACCCGCAGTAGATTGCTTTCCTTAGCTGCCTCTCCCTGAAGCAGCTGGGTGGGAAAGATTTGAATGACCACATCAGCGTATTGCTTCTGGACTTCAATGTAAGCTTCAAAGTCTGGACGTCTAGCTTCAATCGACGCTAGGATATCCTCATAACGATGGCCCCGTTCTGCCATGTCCCGCTGGATTTTCCATTGGATTTTGACCTCATCGCTAATGTCTAGGTAAACCCCGAAGTCAACCAGATCACGCACCCGCTCATCATAAAGAGGGTGCAGGCCTTCAATCACTACAACTTTATTTGGCTCAATCCGCTCTGGTGGATCAAGTTCACCGGTCTCATGGTTGTAGATAGGTTTGTCTATGCCCCGACCTTCTTTAAGCGCTTTGATTTGCTCATACATCAAGTCAAAGTTATTTGCCTTAGGATTAAGGGCAGTAACTTTTTTCTCTTTGCGCTGTTTACGATCCAGACTGTGATAGTCATCCAGACAAATCACCGTCATGAACTCCTGGCCAAATAGGTCGGTCAAACGCTTGAGAAACGTTGATTTACCGCATCCTGAGTCTCCAGCAACTCCTATAACTACCACCCTCTCCAGATCTGTGGTCATATCTTCCCTCTAACGTAAAACATATTCTCAAATCAGTTTTCAGTAAGCCAAAGCCCAAGCCTGGGAGCAATCTGACACACGCTTATAGTGGTGCTTGATAACATGCCACCATAAATCCACTCGCTTAAGTACTAACCACTAGGGAAGACCAAAGCCAAGCTCTGCTTAAGTATTTACTACTAGCTGCTCATAGTGGATTCTACCAAAACCAGATTGCTTATACAAGGCTGATTGTCAGTAGCATTACCTCGCTTAGTACTTATGCTAAGGTTTGTTGGGCATTTTTTAAAGAAAAAATTAAATTGACTCAGGATTTACAGTTTTTGAGTTACTCATCATGTAACTTGAGAGTAGTGCCTAGCAGTGCCTCTACACTAATTCTCTCCCTGATAAACGAAAACATTACTGGGCATAGCTTTACAATGTTACGCTAATAAGGCATTATTCGGGGTTATTACTAGCTAGCCGCTCACCCATCGACCGTGAGTCTGTTTGTGGTGCCAAGGCAAGTCTTAGGAATACATAGTTAGCAATACATAGTCAGTTTGGTTTGGAGCAATAGAAGCAATGTCTAGTCCTAGCGAGTCTACTAATTCCAGCACTGTTACAGAATTTGGTAGTCGCACTTACGTTTATGAGGTAGTCGGTCTTCGTCAAAATGGACCGATTCGCCAGAGTGGCACCGTTTTGTTGACGGTGCCCTATAACCGCATGAAGCAGGAAATGCAGCGGATTGCTCGCATGGGAGGGAAGATTGTCAGCATTAAACCTTTATCCAGTAGTGCTGCTAATGGGTCAGTGGCTCAAACACAACCTACCCAGTCAGAAAACACAACTAAGCCTACCCAGTCAAAAAACACAACTAAGCCTATGACTCAAGCGAAACCCAAAAAGGCCAAAGATGATATCCCTGTCAATACCTATCGACCCAAAAACCCCTTCATTGGTAAGTGTATATCAAACGAACAACTAGTCCGCGAAGGGGGTATTGGTAATTGCCGTCACATCAAATTTGACCTTTCTGGAGGTGATCTGCGGTATCTCGAAGGTCAAAGTATTGGGATTATTCCCGATGGTACTGATGACAAAGGCAAACCCCACAAGCTTCGTCTGTACTCCATTGCTTCTACTCGTCACGGCGATGACTTGGATGATAAGACAGTATCCCTCTGTGTCAGACAGCTGCAGTACAAACATCCTGAAACTGGGGAAACCGTAAACGGTGTCTGCTCTACCTTCCTGTGCAATATGAATCCAGGGGATGATGTCAAAATCACTGGACCGGTGGGTAAGGAGATGTTGCTGCCATCAGACCCCAATGCCAATATCATCATGATGGCAACGGGCACTGGTATTGCACCATTCCGCGCTTTCCTATGGCGGATGTTTAAAGAACAGCACGAAGATTACAAGTTCAAGGGCTTGGCTTGGCTGATCTTTGGTATTTCTACTACCCCTAACATCCTCTATAAAGATGATTTAGAAGCAATGCAGCAGAATAACCCAGATAACTTCCGCCTCACCTATGCCATTAGCCGTGAGCAGAAGAATTCTGAAGGGGGCAAGATGTATATCCAGCACAGGGTGGCGGAACATGCTGACGAGTTGTGGAAGCTGATGCAGCAACCCAACACCCATACCTACATCTGCGGATTAAAAGGTATGGAAGGTGGTATTGATGAGGCTTTGACCGCTGCAGCTGCTAAAGAGGATGTAGATTGGACTACATACCGACAGCAAATGAAGAAAGCACATCGCTGGCACGTTGAAACCTACTAGGTTACGGCTGGTCTAAAGTAAATCCTCCTTTTGGAGGAGTTAGATCAAAACTAGCGCGTCTGTTTTTTTTGGCCATAGAGCTGAGTGAAACAGATGCGCTACTGTTTTTTTGAGCTTATTCTATAGGGCTGCATCGCTTTTTTACTCTTCGCTCAAAATTCTAGTAAGGGCAACCGAACCACCTTAGCCTGAATAGTCCCAATCCCATACTGCCAAGTTAAAGAAGGAACCAAATTAACCCCTGGGCTTTAACAGACGAATAAAACCAGCCTGTTCAAAATGTTGGTCTGACGTAAATGCCGTCGTTATCCCCTCCCGCTCCATAATCACAAAACTAATACAATCAGTTAATCCCCAATCCTTATCCAAACGCTGACAATAAAGCTGCCAACCCGCATCAAAAAGAGCTTGACTAACCTCAATCACTCGCAAACCTGCCAAACCCTTGAGGCGATTGAGCAAATTAATAGTCTGGGGACGAAAGCGTACAGAAGTTAAAGCATCAGCCACTTCCAAAAGCACAAAATAACTAGTTACCAAACGATAATTATCTTGCTCCAACCTCACCCTTACCTGTTTAGCAATGCGGTGAAAATCATCATCCACATTCACCAAAGCAATCCACGCCGCCGTATCCACAAAAACTGTCCTCACGACTATTCCACCCCTCGCTTCTCCCCACCGTGGGCATAATGGTCATGTTGATAAGATAAATCAGCAATTCCCGTGCTAACTTGGCTTTCTGCGATAATTTCATCAAAATCAGCCCAAAAATCCCCCTGTTTCTGCTCCAATGCCTTGAGAATCAGCGCAGCAATGCTATTTTGTGCCGACTCTGGCAACTGTCTCACCTGGGAGATGGCTTGCTCCAACAAATCTGTCATGGTTATCTGTCCCTAAACACCTTATTGAGATCATGACATCAACAAGCCTATTCCAACTGTAACTGATAACTGCTTTTCATAAAAATCTACCCCATCCTCCCTACACCTCCCACATCTCCCACCCTCCTGGGAAACACCATTACAAGCCTTGCTATCACTCCCTTGCTCACATAATGAGATTTATGTTAAATTTAGTTAAAATAACGTTACAATAACTTGTGTTATCACCAGTTATGTGGCAATACCCCTCAAGGGTATTGACCAAAAATACAAACATACTATAAGCAAACGGTTTTAGGGTATTGAATGGATATTTGATCTTGATTTGCTTTGTAATCAGATCCTCCCTAACAGGGTGATACCAGCATTCGTTACCAGTAATAGAGGCGAATAAAACATGAAATTTTCTTGGAGAATACTCCTACTCTGGACATTACCTGCCCTAGTCATTGGTTTTTTCTTTTGGCAGGGAACATTTGCCAGTACTACCGGGAATATGGGTAGTAATACCGCCAGTACTCGCATGACCTATGGTCGCTTCTTGGACTATATTGATTCCGGTAGAGTCACTAGTGTTGACCTCTATGATAGTGGTCGCACAGCGATTGTAGAAGCTGTGGATGTGGATCTTGATAACCGCTTACAGCGGCTGCGAGTAGATCTGCCAATTAGTGCGCCGGAACTGATTTCTAAGCTCAGAGAGTCTAATATTGCTCTGACATCCCATCCCGCTCGCAATGATGGTGCAATTTGGGGACTGCTGGGGAATTTAATTTTTCCGATTCTCTTGATTGCGGGATTATTTTTCCTATTCCGTCGCTCCAGCAACATGAATGGTGGTCCTGGTCAAGCGATGAATTTCGGGAAATCCCGGGCGCGGTTCATGATGGAAGCCAAAACTGGGGTCCTGTTTGATGATGTGGCCGGTATCGAAGAAGCGAAAGAGGAACTCGAAGAAGTAGTTACCTTCCTCAAGCAACCGGAACGGTTTACCGCAGTCGGAGCACGAATACCAAAAGGGGTGCTGCTGGTCGGTCCTCCTGGAACTGGTAAAACCCTCTTAGCAAAAGCGATCGCTGGTGAAGCAGGAGTGCCTTTCTTTAGTATCTCTGGTTCCGAATTCGTGGAAATGTTCGTGGGTGTTGGTGCCTCTAGGGTTCGTGACTTGTTCAAAAAAGCTAAGGAAAATGCCCCTTGCTTGATATTTATCGATGAAATTGATGCGGTAGGACGGCAACGGGGAGCTGGAATTGGTGGTGGTAACGATGAACGGGAGCAAACCCTAAACCAATTGCTGACGGAAATGGACGGGTTTGAAGGAAACACTGGCATTATCGTGATTGCGGCTACTAACCGTGCGGATGTGCTGGATACAGCTCTGTTACGTCCCGGACGCTTTGACCGCCAGGTGATGGTAGATCCCCCAGACCTGAAAGGGCGGATTAAGATTTTGGAAGTCCATGCTCGGGATAAAAAACTCGCTTCAGAAATTTCCATCGAAGTGATCGCAAGACGGACTCCTGGATTCACTGGTGCTGATTTATCCAACCTGCTCAATGAAGCCGCTATCCTGACTGCTCGCCGTCGCAAAGAAGCGATTACCATGCTGGAAATCAATGATGCGGTTGACCGGGTAGTGGCTGGGATGGAAGGTACTCCCCTGGTAGATAGCAAGAACAAGCGATTGATTGCTTATCATGAAGTTGGTCACGCTATTATTGGTACCCTAGTAAAGGATCACGACCCTGTACAGAAAGTTACCCTGATTCCCCGAGGACAAGCTCAAGGTCTAACCTGGTTTACTCCTAGTGAAGAGCAAGGTTTAATTACCAGAGCTCAGCTTTTGGCTCGGATTACTGGAGCTTTAGGGGGTCGAGCTGCGGAAGAAGAAGTATTCGGTCATGCTGAAGTCACTACTGGTGCCGGTGGTGATTTGCAGCAATTGACTGGGATCGCACGGCAAATGGTAACTCGCTACGGGATGAGTGACTTAGGTTCTCTGTCCTTGGAAAGCCAAGAGGGAGAAGTCTTTCTCGGTGCGGGATTAATGTCTAGGGCAGAGTACTCTGAAGAGGTTGCTGCTCGGATTGATCAGCAAGTTCGTCAAATTGTAGAACATTGCCATCAAGAAGCACGAGATATCATTCGGCAGAATCGAGATGCGGTTGATCGATTAGTGGATCTGTTGATTGAAAAGGAAACTATTGAGGGTGAGGAGTTCCGTCAAATTGTGGCTGAGTACACCGATGTGCCTGAGAAGCCACAGTATGTACCTCAGTTATAAGGGCTTGTTGACTGTTGAGGGTTGTTCGCGTAGCGTGGCCGAAAGGCCAAGGTTGAAGGTTTAAGGTTGAAGGTTGAAGGTTGAGGGTTTATAGCAATTCTCTATGCCATGAGGTACAAAGGGATCCCCCTAAATCCCCCTTATCAAGCTATCCATTAGGCAAAAGTAGTCGAAACAGTGATAGAGACTAGGACGTAGAAGCAAGTTGTGAACCTTCAAACAAATGGTAAAAGGTAGAAAGCCCTCGCCAGAGAGTTTTCAAGCCAGGTTCGCCCACTCGGATTTCACGAGGGTTGGTATTTCACCAACATGGTTTTCAAGTTATCAAGGTTTGACCCTTGCGGCTAGTCCCCCAAATCCTTTATGGATAAGGTTTATAGCCAACGAATCACACAGCTTTACTACCGACGGGATGCCCCACCGCCAACTTCAATATATTTTTAGCCGCATTCACATCTCGATCTTCGGCATAACCACAATGAGGGCAAGAATGGATGCGGTCTTTTAGCTTCTTTGGTACTTTTACTCCGCAGTTGGAACAGTTTTGACTGGTGTTCCGAGGATTCACTGCAACTGTTTGCAAACCAGCATTTAAGGCCGTAGGCCACGCTACGCGAACGGCTTTGTTTGACAGTATTGACAGGAATTGCCCCCAGCCAGCATCAAAAATAGATTTAGCCATTTTAGTCCTGGCCAAACCTTTAATATTTAACTTTTCGTGAGCAACTAAATCGTGGTTGTTTAGTAGAATTTTAGCAGTTTTAAAATGAAAATCTTTTCTGGTGTCAGCTACCTTTTTGTGAGCCTTTCCAAGTTTACTGACAGCCTTCCTTCTGTTGTTACTGCCCTTTTTAGATCTACTGACAGCTTTTTGGATTTTCTTTAATCGTTTCTGAGCCTTTCTGTAGTACTGGGGAATTGGGACTTCTGAACCATCAGACTTGATCAGGAAAGATTTGAGACCCATATCTATGCCGACGGGATTGACGGCACTGTCTACTGGGATAATATCTGGGACACTATCATCTTGGATTGACAACGTAACGTAATAGCCGTCAGCCTTTCGGGTTATAGTAGCTGTCTTTATCTTAAACCCTTCTGGAATAGGTCGGTGATAAATCATTTTGACTTTACCAAATTTTGGAAGAGTCAATACATTGCCACTTATAGGATTTTTCCCAAGAGAGGGGAATGTAAAAGATTTGTATCTGTTTTTTCCTTTAAACCGAGGTCTTCCGCTTTTCTTTCCATTACTATCGCCTTTCAGAAACCGTTTAAAAGCTAGATCGACCCTTTTTACACAGTCTTGGAGAACTTGAGATTGAACTACACTGTACCAAGGTCTGTCCTTTTTTAGCTGAGGAAGGGTTTTCTTTTGGGAAAAATAGTCAGGATTATTTCTTAGGTCTGGTAAATGACAAACCAAAGGACAGGAGTTGATGGAGCAGCGATTTTGCTCATACCACTTGAATCTATCAGCAAGCAAATAATTGTATTGACAACGAAGCATGTCAAGCCATGTCTCTATTTCAGACTCTTGGGTTTTGGTTAGCCTTAATCGGTATTGATACGCTGCTCTCATTCTTGTCACCTACTGTTTTTCGACCTACTATTAGTATAGTATACAGCTAGTCAAATGGCAAGTCAGAATGAAAACTATAAAAATGACGATACGGTTAACCGAATACGAAAAGAGAAAACTAGAGCAAGAAGCAGATAAGAGAGGAATGAACCAGTCAGAGGTTCTTAGGAGTTTGATAGCTCGTTTCCCTGATCCCAAAGACTCTGTGTAAAATTCATCCCTGGAGACGAAACCTTAGAATAGTGGAGCCTTTATGGTTGCTCGGCTATGCGTAAAAGGGTTAAAACTTTTTGATTAAGGCTCCACTATTCTTACGGTAACTTTAAGCACTCATCCTTGCGGATTTAGGTGTGGGGCTTCTTTTACCGGACAGCTAATAATTCAACAGACTTGATATCATTCATCATTGGCAAATTCCTCAACGCCCTGATGAATCACCACTGGTGTTCCCACAGAGGCCCAATCAAATAACCACTCAGCATGATCCACAGCTACATTCACACAGCCATGACTTACTGGCGTACCAAACTTACGATGCCAGTATGCCCCATGGATAGCATAGCCTCGGTGGTAATACATCGCATAAGGTACATTGGCCAGATCGTAATCTGCACCACGCATTCTGTCCTTGCGACGCTTGGATTGAATCGTGAATGTACCAGGATGGGTAGGTGTTGAATCTTTACCAGTGGAGACAATTATTGCATAAACCGGTTGTCTACCTTCCCAAGCAATCAGCCTTTGATTGGTTAGGTCTATCTCAATCCAGCGTTCTTCTGAATCTTGTAGTTCCATCACTCTGGTAGCGATTTGCTCACTCACAGGATTGGTCAACGCTGGTGTTGTCCAGACAGCCAAGGCGATTAGCATCAGTGGGAAACTGGCAAACAAGGTTCTTAAGGGACTTAGCCAGTGGAAAAACATATAACCTTAGCAGTCAATCAAACAAATCACCAACATCATAGCCTCAACTCAGAGAATGAGGGGCTAATCGTTGCTTTAGCTGTTTTGCTCGTTTTGCGATCGCATTCCAATTCCCTCCATCAATCAGGGATTTAGGAAACAAATTCCCAGAAAGACCCACAGCGATCGCTCCGATATTAATCAATTCCTGAGCATTGTCTATCGTAACACCACCAGTAGGAATTAACGGGATGTGACCCAGTGGTCCAAGTAAGGCTTTGATGTAACTAGCACCACCGACCGCCTGAATCGGAAACACCTTAACACAGCTAGCACCAGCATCCCAAGCTGTCACAATTTCTGTGGGGGAAAGTGCTCCGGGAACCACTGGCACGTTAGCAGCTACCGCTGCTTTAATAACTGCTGTATCTACATGGGGACTAAAGATAAACTGCGCTCCAACATCAATTGCCTGATGTAACTGAGATTGGTTTAAGATCGTGCCAGTACCAATGATACAGTTGGGTAATTCTCTATGGAGCTGACTAATCAGCTCAGGAGCATCAGCGCTATTCCAGGTAATTTCAATTAACCGTATACCCCCAGTGGCTACTGTCTTAGCCATCTGATCTCCTAAGGATTTCGAGGATGCTCGAATCACAGCAATTACTCGCTGCTGTCGTAATAGGTTTAACCAGTTGTCAGTCCTCAATTCTAGTTACCATTAGTTAACCTCAACACCCTTGTGCGTTCCCGTAGCGTGACCTACGGTCAAATCGCATCTGGATAACTAGCAACTTGGGTTAATCAAATTTATATGACTTTCATAGAAAATGAAGATACAAGATTGAGACACTATTTAGCAAGACTACATCCACGCACTCTGTGCTACTCTATATTTGAACAAGCGATGCAGCAAGGTCTTGGGAGTCTCTCCCCACTCGCGCTTTGCATCAATAAAATCTTCGATTTATCAATTAGGCTTCTTATTTATTATTTAAATTATCATAAAATTCCCCTTTATAGTTAAATCATTTCGATATTCAGCAACGCCCAATTTTGAGACAGTGTTTTTAAGTTCACTGAGCAATTGCGCTAGTCAGGTAAGTTACGATGGTTTTATACTGGATTTAGGAAAGTTAATCTATGAGCCTCGTTTTGGAACGTGAGACACCGCCTCTGCGAGAAGATGAAACCGGAGCGATTCGAGTTGGAAATTCAAGGGTTTTGCTAGAGACTGTTATTCGAGCGTTTCAAGATGGTGCATCCCCTGAGTCTATTGTGCATCGATACTCGACTCTATCTTTGTCCGATGTTTACAATACAATTGGCTACTACCTTCGACACCAAGATGCGGTAGAAACATACTTAAATCAGAGAGAGCAGTTAGCTGAATCAGTGCAGCAACGTTTGTCTAGTATCCAACCTGATCTCAGCTTAATTCGTACCCGTTTGCTATCTCAGCAGAATCAGTAGAAACGGTTATGCTGAGTTTGCTGAGCGATGAGAATTTCAACGGTGACATTGTTCGAGGGCTGTTTTTGCGTCAACCCAATCTTGACCTACTACGGGTTCAAGATGTTGGCTTGCGAGAAGTAGATGATCCAGCGATTCTAGCTTGGGCAGCAATTAACGGACGTATCCTTCTAACTCATGATCGTGCAACGATGCCAGATTTTGCCTACAACCGCCTAGTTTCAGGAGAGTCGATGGCGGGCATCTTTGTCGTCAATGATCGAATGCCAATTCGACAGGCAATTGATGAATTACTACTACTGATCGATTGTAGTGAGCAAGCAGAATGGAAGGGAATTGTGCTGTATTTGCCTTTGTGACCAATAATTAGTCACTGTACAATTTGCTAACTATTCGGAAATTTATGCTTAAAAGCCCGTGACGAGGATTGAACTCGTGACCTCACCCTTACCAAGGGTGTGCTCTACCACTGAGCCACACGGGCTAGATTTAAATTATTAGATTTAGATTATTGGTTTGATTTAGCCTATTCTACTTTGGCCAAATTTACTCTGCCAAGGTATCAATTAATCAGCTTTTGATTTACCGACCCTAAACCAGTCATGGTAATTAGTTAACGGTTAAAATCAGCAAATTTCATGCTGACTTATCAAAAGTATATTTAGGTTATATCCCAAACCATTGTGGTGGGCCGGGCTGGATTTGAACCAGCGTAGGCATAGCCAACGGATTTACAGTCCGCCCCCATTAACCACTCGGGCACCGACCCTTTTAGCTCACATTTATAAATGTTAGCACAGCTTTTAGGAATTGTCAATTTTTTAAGGAAATCGACGGAGATTAGCCAATGCTGTAAGCGTTGTGCAATGCCCACCAGATCAGAACGCTGATACTGCCCAAAACCAGAATTGCTGAAATAACAACGGCTGTGGGGCTATCAGCTCCTTTAAACTTCATGATGCCACGATTGAGGTCTGACATAGTTTGTCGCTCCTGTTTGAGTTATCAGGGATCTAACCAACAAGTCGATTATAGCCAGGGCTAGATCAGGGGGAAATTTACCGATTAACCTTGGTATACTCAGCTTTGAGCGGTTATACTCGGCTTTTAAAGTGATATCACTACTGAAAACCTAGACAAAACTATAGGAAAAATTTATAAATTATATAGGATTTTCTTGTGAAAGTATTGCTATTAACCTTGGCAGTGCTAGTCAGTTCCTTGGTAGCGCTAGAGGTCGGTTTACGATGGCTGCTCGGCTTCGGTAATCCCCTGATTTATGTGGCAGATGAGGAAATTGGCTACTTGCTAGCCCCTAACCAAAGCACCAGACGGTTTGGCAACCGCATTGTCATTAATGAATATTCCATGCGCAGTCCCAGCACCACTCCTAGGTTACCGCGATCCATGCTGCGGGTGTTCCTACTGGGGGATTCTGTTGCGAATGGAGCTTGGTGGACAGACCAAGACCAAACCATATCAGCACTGCTCCAATCTCAATTAGAACTATGGCTGACCAAAGACGTCTTACCAAGACTAACCAAGGAGAAACCATTTGAAACAGTCGAAGTCCTTAATGCTTCTGCTAATTCTTGGGGACCACGAAATGAGTTAGCCTATCTACGACGCTTTGGCACCTTCAACGCCCATGTAGTGGTATTACTGATTAATACCGATGACTTGTTTGCTACAGCACCGACTTCTGTACAAGTCGGACGCGATCGCAATTATCCCAGCCAAAAACCCCTCCTAGCCATAGCCGAGATCTGGAGTCGCTATCTCCTCAGAGCACCAGCTATTCCTGAAATGGAAGCAGTCAGAGCCGAACCAGGAGACCGGGTTGGCTTTAATCTCAAGGCCATTGGGGAAATTAAGACCCTAACTGATGCTGCTGGAGCCAAGTTGGTGTTAGGGATGACCCCCCTACTCCGGGAAATTGGTACCAAAGGACCTCGTGACTATGAGTTAAAAGCCCGTAAACGCTTGAGTGACTTTACTCAAGAGCACAACATTACTTATCTAGATTTTTTACCAGTGTTCAATAAAACCGAAAAACCAGAAATACTTTACCGTGACCACATTCACCTTAGCCCCCAAGGAAATCAGAAAGTCAGTGAATTTATATCAACTCAGGTAGCTTCGTCACTGATAAGACAAGTCAGGTAAATGGGAAAAGGGACAGGGGAAAGGGTTAATCGCAAATCCGGATTAAAGACCCCCTGTTGAAGTCAGTCTGTCCAGGCAAACTTTGTACTCTTCGAGAAGGCTTCACCTACCTATAGCCGCGACTTCTAGTTGTCAGGGTTAGAAGGGATTTATCAAAGCGGATTTGGCTGATTTGTTCTTTACCCCCTTCGGCTCTCCCTAATTTCGGTCAGTTACAAGTGCAACTGACCCCTAGATCATCAACAACAAATCAAGAATAAGTTATTAACACGGAACTGTCATGACGGAAGTATGGAGTTTATTATTCCCATTGTCTACGTTGTGCCAAACTTGACCATCAAGAGCCATCTGCTCAATCAAACTTGCCAAGCGCAGTGCTTTTAGGGCTTGTTCACCCCCGACAGAAGGTTGATTACCACCCCGTACACAATTGACAAAGTGTTCTAACTCAGCATGGAGTGGTTCAATGTTACTGGTATAAACCTTCTCAATCAAACCATCCTGTCGGTAAAGCACTTGACCATAGTCGGTCATATAATTGGCAGTGGTTTGCCGATGAATTAGAATCTCATTATTGAGGAAATCAGCTTCCGTCAGAGAATTTTTGCAATGGGCAGCGATGCGACGGATTTTTCGGTGTGTCACTTTACTGGCCGTGACAGTACCAACAATACCATTGGCAAACCCCAAGGTAGCAGTGACGTAATCTAAATACCCGGAATCAGAAGCACGGCTGCCACTAGCGGTTAACCTTGTCACAGGTGAGGCTACCAATTCTAGTAATAGATCTATATCATGAATCATGAGATCCAAAACCACCGAGACATCATTGGCTCGGTCAGAGTAAGGACTCATGCGATGAGCTTCCACAGCCAGCAATTGTTCTGTCTTCAGAACTTTGCTCAGTTCCTGGAAAGCTGGGTTAAAACGTTCAATATGTCCAACTTGAAGAATACATTGGGACTCTGCTGCAGCATTCACTAAGGATTCTGCCTCAGCAATACTAGCGGCAATCGGTTTTTCAATTAAAATATGGACTCCAGCTTGTAGACAAGTCATCCCGACGTCATGATGTAGACGGGTCGGCACTGCAATGCAAACCGCCTCTACATAGGGAAGAAGATCGTGATAATCTTCAAAAAAGCGAACACGGTACTTACTGGCAATATTTAAACCACGCTCGACGTTAATGTCTGCCACACCCACAATTTCAACGTCTTTGAGAAGACTCAAAACTCGGGCATGATGTTGTCCCATATTGCCAACGCCAATCACACCGATTTTGATTGGCTGCGGTAAGTTGCGCTGGACTTGATGATCTCGATGTCTTTGATAAGTACGATTCTGCACTCTTTTTTGCTCCTCCACCACTGGTAATAAGTCGATTTACTTAATCTAAGTCGCCTTAAACCATCCAGATAGTACCACAGCAACTATAAATGTGAAGAATTTCAAAGCTTTGTCCATCCTATTCAGCCTAAAAGAACCTTTAAAACATGTGTTCTATACTTATTGTGGTTTGACGAAATATGGAACACTAACCCTATGTGTCAGTTTGTGGGTTGTCTGTTGACAGAGCAATGAAATTATTAATTGGTAGTTGTAGTAACAGTGCAAAACGTTTGATTAGGCATTATCCTGATGAGACTTGTGATATCTGGTTGGATCATGTCTAAGAAAGTAATTGTGTTGTTATCTGGAGGTTTAGACTCTGCTACAGTTTTGTATCAATCAGTAGGAGACGGTTATGAGTGTTATGCCCTTTCCTTTGATTATCAGCAGCGACATCGACGAGAACTCAAATCAGCGTACGCAATTGCTAGTGCAGCAGGTGTTAAGGAACATCAGGTAGTCAGGTTTGACTTACGGCAGTGGGGAGGTTCAGCGTTAACCGATGATAACCTTGACCTACCCAAGGAGCGTAGTCTAGAGCAGATGTCTCAAGAAATCCCCATTACCTACGTTCCAGCCCGTAACACGATTTTTCTGAGCTTTGGCTTATCCTATGCAGAAGCAATTGGTGCTGAGGCAGTCTATGTCGGTGTCAATGCCTTAGATTATTCTGGCTATCCAGATTGTCGTCCGGATTATATCCAAGCAATGCAGACAGCTTTTGATTTGGGCACAAAACAAGGTAGGGAGGGCAATGGAATTAAAATTGTCACTCCTCTGATTGACCTGAAAAAAACCGAAATTATCCAATTAGGCAATCAGCTGGGTGTTCCTTGGGAAAAAACCTGGTCATGCTACACAGGTAACGATTTAGCTTGTGGTGTTTGTGATGCTTGTCGGTTGCGATTGGCTGCCTTTGCTGAGTTGGGATTGGACGATCCACTTACTTATCAGGAAGGCTGAGTGCCTCAGTGTGAAGGGTGCTGAGTAAGCTGAGTAATCAGTGTGTTGGTAGAACAACAGGGATTTTCATTCCTGTTGGATACTAAGAGAATTGATTTAGCTGATAGTTACGGCTGGCGTAGATACGGTAAACCCCTGTATCTGCCAGCAATACTTCTTGATCAATCACTAACTGGTAGCCTTTCCGTTGGAGTAAGTTTGTGATTTGCTTTAGGTTTATCCCTGCTGTAATCTGATCAACCTCGATCACAATTTGCTGAATTTTTTCCCAATCCTTCTCCTTGATGCCAGCCAGGATATCTAACTGAGGTTGATCAGCATTAATTTTGAGTAAATCAATTTTTTCAATGTTCTGTTGATGAATAATACTAGATATAGTCTTTGAGTGCTTGGAAAGTCCAAAACTGAACACTTTGGCATTCGAGCCATAGAGTGATGCATTGATCTGCAACAGTTCAAAAACATCTGGTAAGGCTTCAAAGGAGAATAGTCTGGCATTTTTACAGATTTGCTGAGCAAACAGGGTGAACATACCGATGTTTGCCCCTATATCAAAAATACAATCGTCATCATGGATAGTGAGGCCATGTTTAATGTAGGTCTTTTCTTCAAATATTTCTTGTTCATTTTCATGAACAATTACTAAATTATCTTGTAATTGGTAATCGTTATGATTAGCTAAAAGTGCCTCGGCTTTAAGAATATCAAAATTGGTAGCTAACCCTAGGTTAGAGTGATTTGGTGATAATGGCTGATTGGCAGGAGACTTGATCCAGTCTTCAAAACTAGAGCAGATGACAGGACTCCCATTTTTTTTAGTAGATATTATACTAGACTTCTCAAATATTTTTTCAACATTTTGATTAGATTTTGATAAGTTTATTTTGGATGGAATATTTATATCTTCCATCCATAAGTTAAGAGATTGATTTAAGGGTTATGCTGTCAGGGTAGCTGTTAGTTTAATAGTTATTTCAGATAGTTGATTTGCGTTTAATACCATAGGTATTTTCGTTAACTATATTGATTAAAATGCACAGTAGTAATATCAATAATTATAAGTAGTTATCTCGACAGAAATATTACTGACTTACTTATAGTGTAGTAAAGCACCCTGATTTAAATTTAGTTAATTAAAGCCATTTTCAGCAATCTTAATTTAACTTTCATGAAAATTATAAAAATCAAGAATACTCTGGGGATATTATTTCCCCTGGATTTTAGTTTAATCCTCTTCCGAATCTAATCATTTCGACATGGATTTATAGGGCAGTGAACTTAAGAGTAAATAAACCTGCATCTATACAATATTGACTTATACATATTAGTAATTGGTTGCCATTTTGGCAAAATTTTCAGTGATGAGGAAGGAGAGGCCGTGAGCTAGCAGTGATTTTCGGGATACTCTGGGGGGTCAAACCTAGGTATATTTTATAACCGATAGCTTGAAATCAATTTAATAGGGTTACAGTTGACGCTTGACCCTTGAGTGTGAAGGATAAACGCTCAAAAAAAAACAAACTAGTGACCTCAAACAATCTAAAACGGAACTAGATAAGGAACTAGATAAGGAACTAGATATAGTTAAGCATCTTCAATATCTCAATATCTCAATTGATTTAAAACTACCGTTTAGGAGACTTGTTTTATTTGCCAATCAAGTATATAATAGTTAATGGGAATCAAATCAATTTTAATCCTAACTGTTAAAACTCTTCTGAATAACCAGGGTCACTGGTATTTTGTTGCCACTAAGCTTAACTAGTTGGTAATGATTCAGCAGTCAGCTCTCGCTTCTGAGCTTCTCAAGATAGGTATCCACAATAGCTCATCTCTTCCTGCTGAGATAGGTACTACGGAATTATTCTGATCAGCAGATTCGGCACCATGTCACCCACATAAGAAGTTGTCGGTCAAAAGCAATGCAACGCAGCCAAAGGGAAGCCAGCCCAGTCTTGGGGTACCTCCCATAGCGCGACTGCATCAAGACAATGTCACCACAATGTGACAGATCCCACACTGACTCTTTGAGTTCAGTGTGGGCTTCCCAGCCAATCCAGCTATTGCTTAGGAGGCGCTGGGCTTTAAGAACGGACTGCCCTGCCGCTCTGTTTTTTTGGTCTTTTGTTTAATAATGTTTGACCAACTTTCCAGCATTTTAGGCTTTGAAAGTCATTATTTTTAGTATAACACATCGATTGGTCTTTTGTGAAAGACTCTGTGCAAAATTCATCCCGGAGATGAAACCTTAGAAGAGTGGAGCCTTATTCCACGAGTTTTAACCCTTTTATGCATAGCCTGCCAACTATAAAGGCTCCACTCTTCTTGCGGTAACTTCTGACCACACTCATGCTGCGCATGTTCGTTGTGGGGCTTCTTTTGCCGGAAGCTAAGCAAAAATGTCACAAAGAGTACTCATCAAGGGTACCGTCAAACATAAAACTTGCCAGCATACTAGATATATCAGTAAGCCCACCCACAACAGTCTTTTTCCCCGAGCTAGACTGTTTTACCTCTCAAGGTGTAAGCTGAGCGGGAACTGGCAAGGGGTTCAGTCATTCATGTATAAAAGGTACAATAATCCCGCCGATGGCGGAGTATAACGACGAGTAAAGTAGAAAAAGACACAATAAATGCAGATTTTCTTTCTGATCTGGTTGGGACAACTAGTATCCCTTCTGGGGTCTAATCTTACCGAATTTGCTCTGGGTGTTTGGGCTTACCAGACCACTGGTTCAATCACCCAATTTGCCCTAATTTCTTTATTTATTCACCTACCAAATATTATAATCTCACCCATAGCTGGTACATTCGTAGACCGGTGGAATAGACGCTGGGCGATGATTCTCAGCGACTCCGTGGCAGGGGCTAGCACACTGGTGGTTATGGCTCTGGTGTTCTCGGGCAGGTTAGAGATCTGGCACATTTACCTAGTCGTAGCAATCAGTTCAACGTTTAAGGCTTTCCAGTTGCCAGCCTATACAGCAGCTACGACTCAGCTGATGCCTCAAGAACATCTTAGCCGTGCTAATGGCATGATGCAAGCCTCTAGGGCAACTGCCAAGATTCTTGGACCGACCTTGGCGGGTGTCCTGCTGGAGACCATCCACTTGCAGGGAATTCTATTAATAGACTTCATCACATTCATCTTTGCCCTAGCAACATTGCTAAGTATTCAGATTCCCCATCTCCAGTCTACCCATCACACTAATCAAAAGCAAGCCCACTTCTCTCAACTGCGCCAAGATCTAGTATCAGGCTGGCGTTACATTGCCAAACGCCAAGGACTACGAGGGTTGCTGATGTTCTTTGCCGTGGTCTACTTCAGTATGGGTATTCTTCAGGTGTTGTTCTGGCCACTGGTGTTAAGTTTTGCCTCCAGTGCTGAACTTGGGGTGATTTTATCTATTGGCGGTTGTGGGATGCTGATTGGTAGCTTGGTCATGACTACCTGGGGAGGACCCAAGCCCAGGATATACGGTATTTTTAGCTTTGTAATCCTGCAAGGCTTGTTCTTACTTTTAGGTGGGTGCCGCGCTTCTGTGAGCTTGGCTGCTCTTGGGGCTTTTGGTGTCTTATTTGCTCAACCCATTATCGTTAGTTGTAATCAGACTATCTGGCAGAACAAAGTCCCAGCTAATCTGCAAGGACGGGTCTTCGCCTTACAACTGGCCATCGAAAACTCCTTATTGATCCTTGCCCACATGCTAACCGGACCGTTAGTCGATCATGTTTTAGAACCGATGATGGCTACCGATGGATTGTTAGCAGGTAGTATTGGCCATATCATTGGAGTTGGTCCAGGGCGTGGCATGGGCTTGCTGTTACTGTTGATGGGAATTCTGAACATCCTGGCAAGCTTTATCGCTTATCGATATCCACCCATACGGCGAGTGGAAAAGGAACTGCCGGATGCGATTCACCCTAACCTAGGTTTAACTACCTCTAGTAGTGTTTGATAGCAAATCCGCTTCAAAAACCCTCTTTATGATTCCAACATTCTTTCTCCTGTTCTCAGTCACGCTTAGTCACGCTTAGTCACGCTCCTCATGCTTTTTGCTTAAAAAGGGGGTAATTAACCCGGATTTGGTATGAAACGTTATTAGATTTGCCTGATCTGTTCTGCTGAGGATTTATGCAAAAATTGATCCATCCTCAATACTTTGGCTCTACAGATTAAACACGCTCTGAGTGTAATAGATTCTACTAACCTATGAAAATTGCTATTATCACCTCTGGATTCTTGCCTGTCATTGATGGCGTAACAGTTAGTGGATTATCTAGGCTACAACGACTGAGTCAGTGGGGACACCAGGTGTTGTTATTTTGTCCTGACTACAGTGCGTTAGAAGATGTCTATCCCAATTGGCGAGATTATACTGGTCAAATCCTGCCTGGAGTGAGAATCATCAATTTACCGAGTACCTCATTCATGGACTTAGAGTTTGAGCGTCAGGTGCGTAGAAGTTCCTATTCAATCCTCCTCCAGGAGTTAAAAAAATTCCAGCCCGATATTATTCATGTTGATGAACCAGAAAGACTGTTTTTTGGCTTTTTTAGAGTGCCTGGGGTGGCTTTTGCTAAAAAGGCTGGTATTCCCTGTGTGAGTTTTTTTAGGACTAATTTTCTCGACTATGCCGAAGATTACTTTTCTCTACCGTCTGTGGTCGTCGCTGGAATTAAATTTATTTTTAAAACCATATTGCTTTCAGTGTATAATTCTTATGATGTCACCCTAGTGTCTAGTCGGATTACCCATAAAAAGATTATCGATCTAGGCATTAAAAACACCACTTATGCCAATTTACTTGGCTTTGATGCTAGTAAATTCTCTGCGGATTTACAGGAGGAACAGTTTTTTGAGAAGAACTATGACCTTAGAGGGGTTGACAGTAAAGTTAAGTTAGTTTTTCTAGGTAGGTTAACTCCAGATAAGGGGTGGGAATTTACCCTAAATGCCTTTTTACGAGTTGTACAAGAGGTCAACAGTGACCAAATCGCACTGATCATTGTTGGTGATGGTCCGATGCGGGATGAGATTGCTACCAGGTTAAGCAAGTTAACACCAAATAGTTACTTCCTCGGTAGAGTCCCACCGGAAAATGTTCCAGCTTTGTTGGTCAATAGTGATATTCATATCACAGCATCTGAGAAGGAGACTAGAGGGCTAACTATATTAGAAGCCTTCGCTGCTGGAATTCCTGTGCTCGCTCCTGAAGCAGGTGGGGTAGTGGAGAATATCCGAGACGGATGGAATGGCTTTTTGTTCACTCCTCAGAATCAGGAAGATTTCTCCGACAAGCTCAAAGTATTAATTGAGAACCCAGCGTTGCGACAGGAAATGGGTCGCAACGGTAGGGAGTGTGTTTCCCAATATGGTTGGGATCAGAGGGTTGAGAATTTAGTTGCTATTTGGGAAAAGCAGATTGCTAAGAAAACCCACTGATATCAAGTCCAGTTAATTACTCAAGAGAATAGCCTATCGCTTTTTGGGAATGGGTAATGGGTAATGGGTAATGGGTAATGGGTAATGGGTAATTGCCTATTACCAGCTAACGGATAGGATGAGTACTCCAATAGACTTGATATGATTGAGTGGGGTTCTGTGTGTTTAAGGTTTAAAAGTAGTCGGTTTCTGGCTGCGGCATTGGTACCATCTCAAAGTTGGATGGATCACGAAGATAACGAATGGCATCTTCTTCTAAGCGGTAGGTTATATAGGATTCAAGGGTATTTGTGTGTTTGAGGGCAGAAAGATAGCCATCGATATATAGCCGCAATTCATCGAAGCTATAACCTCGATTCCACAAATCGACTAGGGAGTCAGTAAGTTTTTGATAGCAGCGTATAGCTTGAGGATCTTGCAGCATAGTCTTAATAAATTTTGAGTATCAACAGTAGTGGTATTGGCTCACTCAGTAGAAACTCGGATACGCCAACTTAATTTCAGTTTAGCAAAAGTAGCAAGTCCTCGATACGTTTCTCAATTATTTGTTATGTTAGCTAGACTAAATTGCATCTTATATGCTATAATTAAAAATGGTCAGTTAAAATTAATGGTAAATTGAAATTTTACTATTGTCCTTATTGTCCCTCTGACCTGGTCGCGATCGTGCCACTAGGAAGTCGTATTTTAAGAACCCAAGCCAATATCGGTATCATCAGTAGCAGTTGTTACAGAATGTTGACGTGACCTTTGCTAGGATTAGATCCCAACGGCTAAGGCTAAGAGGACTTTAAAGTGCCGTGGGCTCAGTTAGAATTCAGATTATTGAAGGAAACCCTCATTTGCGATCGCTTCTAGGGTCGCACCTGAAGAAATCCGGCTATGGGGTGTATCAATCACAAAATCTTGATCAAGCCAAGGAAGACTTTCACCATCGCCAACCCACTCTGGTTATCCTAGACTCTGATTTACCAGACAGCGATGGGGTTGAATTTTGCTGCTGGCTTCAGCAACAGCGAAAATCTCTAATTTTAATGTTGTCTGCTCGTAATAGTGAAAGAGATATCGTCACTGGTCTTAAAGCTGGGGCAGATGATTACCTGACCAAGCCCTTTGGTATACAGGAATTTATGGCACGGGTAGAAGCCCTAATTCGTCGCCTCCGCATTACGGTGGCTCCCCTGTCTCTAGACTACGGTGATCTCAAAATTGATTTAGTCCAGCGTCGTGTCCGCTTTAAAGAAGAGTTTATTGACCTGACTCCCCAAGAATTTAGTTTGCTCTACGTACTTGCCCAAGCAGAGGGAATGGCTTTGAGTCGCTCTGAATTATTGCGCCGCGCTTGGCCCAATGCGATTGACAATCCGCGCACCATCGATACCCATGTCCTTGCCCTGCGCAAAAAAATAGAAACCGATCCTCGACAACCCAGCATTATTCAAACGGTTCGCAATGTTGGCTATCGGTTTAATCAAGGGATAAGTGAGAATAATCCAACACCTGGGACAGAATTGGCAATTTAAAAAATTTATTAGAGGTTCTGCGTCAATTAATCATCAACCCTTAAATCCTGATCAACCAGCGTCGCCGATACATCCCATAGAGAATCACCCACCACAACAGTACATTCACTATCGCAAAGATCAAAGAACCATTCATGGCTCCAGCCCACGACCGAAACAGATTTTCATAAATCCAAGTATAGGTACTCACAGCATTATCACCTGTCCCTACCTTAGTTCGATATAGGATACGAACTACTAAACCAGATGCGACAAACAGAAAAATTGCGTTTAACCCCATCACTTCTAAGGGCCATCCCCATCGGCGAAATCCCCGCACTTCAATTAACTCATAACAAGCCGCCAGTAACAGCATCGACCAACCAGCAGCAAAGACGACATAGGAACTTGTCCATAGCTGCTTGTTAATTGGGAACCAGAAATCCCAAACCCAGCCTAAACCAAGACAACCTAGACCAAATAGTACTAATCCCAAACTAGTACGGGACTGTATCGGTTGATGGCGTAGCCAATCCCCAACGAAATAGCCAGCCAAAACAGTTACTACCGCCGGTAAGGTGCTAAACAGTCCTTCTGGATCAAATTGAGCTTGTTTATATAAATGGTTTGTTCCCAATACCATACGGTCGATATAGGCAGCAAAATTCCCTTCCGGTGTCAGATTACCAGCACCATAATCAGGAACTGGTACTAAAGACATTGCTGCCCAGTACCCTAGCAAAACTATTCCGGTCAGTACCCACAAACCCCGTCGTCTTAGATTTAGCACTGCTACAGCACTAAGGAAATAGGCAAGACTAATGCGCTGCAAGACACCCATAATCCGAATAGTATCCCAATCGTAAGTCGGAAAACCATTTAGCAGTAAGCCTAGAGCAAATAGAATGGCACATCGCCTGCCAATACGCCAATATCCTTGGGATACGGATTGGTTGTTATTGGTGTACTTGACCAAGGAAAAAGCCATTGCTACACCAGCAATAAATAAAAAGGCAGGAAATACTAAGTCTGTGGGGGTAAAACCATGCCACTTAGCGTGAAGTAAGGGGGGATAGACATAAGACCAACTTCCTGGATTGTTGACTAGAATCATGCTAGCCATGGCAATACCTCGAAAGACATCAAGAGAGGTTAGACGCATGATAGGCAATAGGCAAAAGGCAAAAGGCAAAAGGCAATAGGCAATAGGCAATAGGCATGCTAGCAAAATTAAAATAACCGTCAAGGGTCAACTGTCAAGAAATGATTAAGCCCACTCTTGAGATGCTTTAGCTTCTGCTTGTACTAATCTCTCTCGCAACTGTTGCCAATTAATCTGCTCAGCGGTCGTGTCTTGGAGTAACTGAGTATCTTGTAAATACAAGACTCGATTACAAAATAACTCAGCCATATCTAGCTGATGATTGACCATCAAAATTGTGATCTGCTCCTTTTGCGCTAAATCGGTAAATACCCTGATCACCTGAGAGGCTATACCAGCATCTAAGGCTGAGGTAGGCTCATCGAGTAACACTATTCTTGGTTGGACAACTAGTGCTCGTGCGATCGCAACCAATTGCCGTTGTCCCAAAGACAGTTGTAACTCTGTACGCTCTAACCACTCCGCTGGAATGCGCAGTCTCTCTCGAATCCCTTGTGTCCGTTGTGCAATCGCTTTTTTTGGCAGCTGTTGCAATACCAACGGATAAGCTAGAGCCTCCTGAACGGTCATCCCTAACAGTTTTGGTTCTTGAGGTACCAGCATTACCTGTCGGCGCAATTCTAGGACAGAGATATTCCGGATGTTCTGATTATCTAGGTAAATATTTCCCTGGGTGGACTCACTTAGTCGGTTCAACAGGCGCAACAGAGAGGTTTTACCAGCACCGGATGGTCCAATCACGCTGATGCGATCGCATTGGCTGACCTCGAAAGAAATATCAGTTAATATAGGTATTCCAGCCGCTTTAGCCCTGGTTGAGAGGGTCAGGCTTACCTGTTTGAGCTGCAACAGGGTATTAGTCAATCGCTTCGCTCCCATTCAAAATTATCAATCTTTTGATGCCATAGCCAGTGGTTTTGGATCTTGATCAAGGTAACCAGTCAGCAGTCAGCAGTCAGCAGTCAGCAGTCAGCAGTCAGCCTAATGCTTAAAATAAACATCGAACAGGATAATTTAATAGTTCGATATTTTACAGAATTGAAAGTTTAGGGATTCGCCCATCTGAGCATTCACCCGTTGGCTGATAACTGATAGCTGAACGCGCACGCGTGCGCGTAGCGCATTAGCTGAATGCTTACATCAAACCTTGATTAATAGCTGTGGTTATTGTCCAGCCATCTACAAGTAATAGCAAGAGGGTGAATCCGAACAAAATTAGATACATCCAAGGCTGGGCTAGGGGACGAATATCGGTGGTATCTATCCCGGTATAGTTTTGTACTAATTTAACTAAGCGATTAAATCCCACTACTCGCATTGGCAGCAAGTAAGCTTGGTCAGAAGACTGGCTAATGAAATAGTAAACAAGCCCCCCTTGACCTGTGGTGCGCATTTTTAAGTCTTTCACCTCTTTCCAGTGTAATTGCCAACCTTTGCGAAAGAATCGGGGCACCCAATTGGGATAAGCCACCTGAATTTTTTCGTCATCTACAATCACCTGTTCGCTTAAAGCTCCATAGAGGGCTAAAAATCCCAAGCTAATTCCTACCCACAGGATTATTGGCGATACCGGAGTCGATGATACTTTAGCTAAAAACGGTAATGGTATCAACAGTGCCCAATAAAATGTTATTAGGGTAATCCGAATTATAGGAGATATCCTAAATACAGAAGGGCTATCCTGTTTAGTTTCAGGTTTAGTTTCAGATGCTGTTTGTTGATTTGGTGACATAATTGTTGAATAAGGGAATAGGGAATAGGGAATAGGGAGTAGGGAGTAGGGAAGATGGTAAAATTTCTGTTTACCTCAGGTGCGACCCGTGGCGAATTTAATTCTTAATGGATCAAGCGCACCTCATAGCTATGATAAATGTTATATCAACTTAAAATTTTATAGTCGATTGAGCGCATCAAAACTCATAGCCGAGAAAAAATTACCCCACGGTCGAGGTGGGGTGTGGCTCTATTTAATTAATTGGGCAACTGTTGACTAAACTCATCTAAAGAATTCACAGTTAATGCTATGGCGATTAACTCGTCTAATTGTTCGAGAGTTAAAGCTGGCATTTTCCGGGATATATCTAAAGTAATATCTCCAAATCGCAGGTTAAGGATGCGCTCTAAACTCCGGCGACGTTCTTGTTGAATTCCTTCTTGTAAAATTTCTTGATACCAGGGTGATTCTCGTAATACTGTCATATCCCACCTCATGATTTGTTGAATTAACGGTATCTTATGCACAAAGCTAGCAAAGAAAGCTAACAATGGTTCTAGTTGGTTCAAAGTTTGATCCGCTCGTAGTGCCTGCACTGCTGAGCGCAATTTCGATTCACTACCACCTCCTTTTAAGATTGGAACAAACGGTAGTAGCGATGGTAAAGGTTGTGTCAGTACCAAGTCAGCATCTACTTCCCACAGATTAATTACCCGATAATCTTGACGGGCATTCAGTCCCATGAATTCGCTTTCGTAGCAATTTTCAATGGTAACGGTGGCTGGGGGCGGCAAGATGTTAATTAATACTGGATAAGTGGATAGGTTATATTTCTCCTCAGCTAGGGCAACATAATTGCGCATGCGCTTAGGCATGGCCTGACTATAGCGCAGTTGTAATTCATTGAGAATCAGAAATTCTTGATGTTCAGGACTAGAGGCTTTGACAATTACGTCACTTTCCCGACTAATCCATTGAAATTCAGCATCGAGTAACTCCGATGCTCGCACTTGGGGATTACCCGTTACCCATTGCACCCAGGCATTGGGCGCGAGACTGATTAGACGTTTGCTACCAATATCTGCAGGTTTTGCCATAGACAATTACCGAATCAATACTAATTACTGAGTCACGCCCAGGGCGTTGCTGAATAAGAGAATGGTTAAGCAAAAACTGGGATTGTATGAAACTTTAAATAATAAATAAGAAGCCTGATTGATAACTCCAACATCTCTGATGATTTAGAGTAACACAGAGTTCGTCGATGTAGCCTAGCCAAATAGTGTCTCAATCGCAATTTCTCAATAACCGCTGGTTGACAAATTGGATCAGCAATTTATCAGGCAGGGCTACCCACCAGTCGATGCTCTATAGCCTTTTGTCGAATCAAATCTGGTAAGGGGGGGATTTTGTCATCCCCTCGCAAGCGGGACAGTAAATACGCCCAAAAACAAATCCCTAATTTGCGCGATTGTCTTTTTCATACCCTACATGGTATCTCTGGCTTGAAGTCCGGCCTCAGAGCGAGTGCCACCACTGATTTTTCGACGGGTCACAAATTCTCTGATGTCAGAAAAGGCGGCATTATTGTGCAAAGGGATATTGGGTTTGTCGAGCACCCGAAGCAATTGCTCCTTGTTTTGTCTAAATTGGTTCAATGCGTTGCTACTAGTGGGGTGGTGCAGATAACACCGACCAAAGATTTCATCAAACCGAGCAGATAGGTACTCTTGTTGGTCGGCACTCGGGTGATCTTGATAGGCAATTAAGCTGTTGGTAGTACTCCCATAGAAGGCTTTGGACTTCCTCAATGTTGTTTCGAAATTCAGCGGTACTCCCCTCAAAGCATGCGGATGATTCGTAAAGCCAGAACCCAACACAACCCATGAATGAGAATATTGAACTGTCTGGCTCCATCTGAGAGAATCAGCAATTAATGGTTTTTGCCACTCTCGATTAATCCACCCAGCAGAGCGGCTTCGGTGACCCTCTGTGCTACTAGGGAATGCACAATGCCAATAGAGTCTAAATAGTCCTGCCATTGCGATGGGCTATTCCCTAGTGGGACTAAGCGCGATAATTCAAGGCATAAATAGTGCTATGCTATATAGGGTAAGTTTTTTAGGTTGGTTACTTTTTCCCTCCAATCCCATGAAAGAAACTGTTTCCACAGCAATGCCCCCGTGCTTCGATAGATGGTGTCAGCGTTTTGACGATATCTTCCGAACTAAA
>NZ_JAAHHM010000140.1:0-15181 GCF_010692445.1 Moorena sp. SIO3E8
GGAGACATAGCAGTTTTTACATTGGTTTATATGGTCAAACCTGGGTAAAGTTTAAGGATTGTTGTCTAGAATTAGTAACCGAATTAATGAGACTCAATCCTAATAAACGAAAGTATTATCAACGAGGTATAAGGGCTAGGTTGCTTATAGAATCTGCATTTTAGCTTATTTCGTCGCCCCCTCAGGCATTATGCAGACTATTTACGACAAAATTATCCAAATCATACACAATCTGATCAGGAAAACCTAGAAACTGCTCAGGGTTATGGTAGTTGGGCAGGTCAAATCATTATGTCAGATGATTTTGATGAACCATTAGAAGATTTGGCAGAATATATGTAAGATGAAAGCTCTTCTAGAGGTAAGCATTCAGCAGTTAGCGGTCAACTGTCAGCAGTCAGTGGTCATTATTTTATTCAAAAGGTTTTCCCATAGGGTGTGCGTAGCGCTTAAGCTGATAGCTAATTGCTTATATACCGTTTATCATAGCTATGAGGTACACATTATTTTTTGACGTTGCTGATTATGGGTATGGTTTCGCCCCCCTAGCCCCCCAATTCTGGGGGGAACAAAACTCTTAAAGTCCCCCAAAGTTGGGGGATTTAGGGGGCTTTAATAAAACCAGATAATCGCGCATTCATTCCTTAATTCAGTAACGCCCTTCCCTATTCCCTGCTCCCTGCTCCCTGCTCCCTGCTCCCTGCTCCCTGCTCCCTGCTCCCTGCTCCCTGCTCCCTTCATCAAAGTGTTAATTTAGCATAACAAGTACGGAAGAGCCAACATTACTAAAGCAAACATCATGCTAGTCTTAAAATCTTGCGCCCTAATCTTATTCACAACTTGTTTGATAAGTTTTACTTGGGCAGGCGTTGCTTTATTTACTCGGCCTAACGGCACTCCAAATGGTTTGAGGATTCTGTTTTTTTTATGGACACTATTAATAGTTATACAGGTCAGTACGATCGTTCTGACTGAAGAAAGTAATTTAATCCTAGGGTTAATGGGACTGAGCATCTATATCAGCTCACTAGTTTTGTTTTGGTGGGCAGTTAAAACAACTAAGGAAAAGCCTTTGTCTATTTGCTATTCCGATGATTTACCAAACCACATCATTACCACTGGCCCCTATAAATTCATTCGTAATCCCTTTTACACATCCTACCTGCTTTCTGTGCTAGCTGGTGTTTTTGTTAGTAATCAACTCTGGCTAATACTAACAGTAGTAGTAATGTTTGTTCTCTACTATCAAGTTGCTCGCCAAGAAGAAGCTAAATTTTTAACTAGTAGTTTTGCGGCTGACTATAAAGTGTATAAGGAAAACACAGGAATGTTTTTACCTTATACCAATCGGATTTGGTATGATAGCTGATAGCGGATATAGCTGTTTTCAATGTGGTGAGGTACAGAGTTTCTGGTTTTCGGAAACAGGGAACAGGATCCCGATTCCCGATTCCCGATTCCCTACTCCCTACTCCCTACTCCCGATTCCCGATTCCCGATTCCCGATTCCCTATTCCCTCTATTCAAAATGGCCACAACCGTTGCAGCAATCGCCAAATTTTAACCACTAGCTCTTCTATCCAAAGCATGGTGATGTCTAACCACTCTAACACTCGTTCTAAAGGATGTTTAACATATCCTTCTGGAGTTGCTTTAGTGTCAATGCAGTCTTGATTGGGCTCTACATCACTATGGTTTCTAGAGTTAGCGATCGCACTATTTTCTTCTCCCTTAAATTCTTTAAGCTTGCTGTTACCCGAATTAACAACTGCTAGAGGTGGATGTTTAGATTTTTTGGGAGTAGTTTTTTCTAAATTCTCCTGAATTTGGGACAGGTCTGGTGATTTTTCAGTCCTGGAATTTTTAGTCTGGGTGATGGATGGTTTGGGTTGAACGTTTGAGGATTTATTTCTTGAGATAATCAGCTTACCTGGAGCCTTTAGTAAGTTCAGGTATCGCTTAAAGAGGGTCCAAATAGACTTTTCTGACTTCACAGGAATCTTGCTGTTGAATCCTTCTGGTAACTGATGTCTAGATTGAAGATTAGCAACCGGTAATTCTGCCTGATTTCCGGAGTTGGAGGTTGAGGAATATAAATTTTGGTAGTGGTCAGATCCATCTGGGTTGCCCCATAAATCATTATCGGATAACCAAGGATCAAGTTCATCTGATTTAGACCGAGATGCTGTTGAGGTGGATGGTTTTAATGACGGGGAAAGTGGAGGGGAATTATCTCCTGATAGCTGATGGGCTTCTGGGTATAAATCATTGCTGTTTGCTCCTGGTAAACCCTCTCCAGAACCAGAAGGGATGTCGGATTGTTCTGAGGAACCAGTCAAACTAAAATTAGATGATTTTCTACCAAAGAAATAGTCAACCGCAGCATAGATTAAGCTTAAGAGTTTAAGTCGGTTAGTGTCAGACCCTGCGGTTACCTCCTCTGAGCTATTAGGCTTAATAAATGGTTTTTGTAGGGCTTGAATCAGCTGATTACTACTCTGGCGAAGGGTTAGGGGGATTTGCTTACTCAGTTTAACCACCACTTCCGATCGTTGTACTAATTGGTGTGATTCCAGTTCCAGCAATTTGTTATCCAGGAAAGTTAATAGGTCTTGAATTGGGCTAGAAGGTGATAGCTGGAATGGTTTGGGTTTAAGTTGTCGGTGATTAGAGGTGGCTGATTGACCCTTGGAAACAGCTCGTTCGCGTAGCGTGCGCGTAGCGCTAATGATCCTCGATTCCCCGAACAGATTAATTGCGATCGCTACAGGACTAGTTTGCACCCACGCCATCAATCGCCAGAATAGCCTGATCGGTGGAAAAATAGGGGGGTGATCTAAGGTAGCAAGGGAAGGGGATGCTTTTTTGCCATCTAACGAATGGGCTAAACGCCATTTACGCAGTAAGTCAGCCACCTCCCAGCTGATTCTGGATGTTAGTTTTTGCTGCTGCTGGGGTGTCAATATATCCAGAATTTGATTTTCCACTGTCACCAGCACTAGACCCCGGTTGTCCAATAAACAAGCCACTCCCTTAATTAGCATATGCTCATTAGTCGCGGGTTTAGCTGGGGTTACAGCTTGCCCGTTATATACGCTTACAGGTTCCTGGTTATTTAGGGATGTTCCCCTTTGCCGTTCCAGTAGGATAGGTTGCCCGTTATTTAGGGTTACAGCTTGCCCGTTAGACGGTTTTAGGTTGTCTAGATCAGCTTCAAGGGTAAACTTGCCAAGGTTCAACTCTTGTAGCACTCGCTGAATTGCTGTATCTGCTTCTGGCGGTTTTTCCTGGGGCTGGGCGTGGCTAAATGTTCTTAATTGGGGCAATCCAACTTTTACCGAAGAAGAAATCTGACGCCCAGCGGATAAACTAGCTTGCACCAGCAGGTAAACCGGATAAAGTAAAATTTGCCCTCCCCATACCCCTGCAACTTTTAAATGCCGTATTGTACGTTGAATTTGGTCAGCAAACCGTTGAGATTGTCGATTGATAAAGTTAAACAATCTACTGCGATAGGGACCTTTGGCAGGGGAAGACATGATGATTATTGCTTGGGTGAGGGATTAGCTAGCTGATAGACATTTAAGCTCGATTGTAAGCATTCAGTGGTCAGTGGTCAGTGCTCAGCGGTCAGTGCTCAGTGCTCAGCCGTTGGCCTGTGGCTGAAAGCTGATAGCACCTCAAGTAGCGTGCGCGTAGCCCATAAGCTGAAAGCTGATAACTGATAGCTGATAGCTAATAGCTGATAACTTTCAATAAACCACCAATAACAAATTAATCATAGTCGGTGCCATTGATTTTAGCGACAATTTGACTAATCTTATTCAAATTACTTAAACCAAATGGATCAGATTAGGCTTATTGATGGGATTAATCATGCGATCGCAAAACTCCGTGCTTTAACTCAAACCAATGTTCAGCAGGGTTGGCGATACTGTAAAGAAGATATTCCTTATCCTGTGGCCACTCAACCAGAGTGCTGGAACAATTGGTCAATAGCCCAACGTAATGACAAGGATTACATTACTTGGTCTGCTGGAAGACAAGTGATCTGGTTGAGTCAACGATTCCTAGTGCCCCAGGATTTGCAGCGCTATCCTTTAGCTGGCTTAGGATTACGTTTAGTGTTGACGTGGTGGGCAGAATCGGCTCAGATTTTTGTCAACGGTCAGCTGGTACAAGAGGGGGATTTATTTGATTCCTCCACACGGATGCTGCTAAATTCAACAGTAGTGCCAGGGGAAGAGTTTGCGGTAGCCCTAAGGTTGGTTAGTCCTGGTCATGATATCGGCGGATTAATGCGATCGCAAATTCTCTACGAAGCCACCAATGATATCGATCCAGGCTTTGTAGCTGATGAATTGACTGTCTTAGAAAAGTATATCGCTAGTTTTGAACCAGAAAAATTAGGGGCTCTAGGGAAAGCTGTGGCTGAGATTGATTGGGAAATGGTGTCACAGCCGACAGAATTTATGCGATCGCTTACCCGATTGCGCCAACAACTCAGTACAATTGAAAATTCAAACTTCAGAATTCAAAATAGTCAAAACTCTATCCAAATGCTAGGTCATGCTCACCTTGATTTGGCTTGGTTATGGCCAGTCAGCGAGACCTGGGAGGTAGCTGTGCGTACCTTTGAATCAGTATTAAAGCTACAGCAAGAATTTCCAGATTTCACCTTTTGCCATACCACCCCTGCCCTTTATGCTTGGATAGAACAGCATCGGCCTGATTTATTTAAAAGGATAAAACAACAAGTAGCTGCTGGTCGTTGGGAAATTGTGGGGGGGATGTGGGTAGAACCGGAATTAAATTTAATTGATGGTGAATCAATTGTCCGACAAATTCTCTATGCTCAACGTTACGTCCAGAAAACCTTCGGTCAGTTAACCACAGTGGCATGGGTAACGGATAGTTTTGGCTTCTGTTGGCAACTACCTCAATTGCTGAAACAGGGTGGAATTGACTACTTCGTTACCCAGAAGCTGCACTGGAACGATACCACCAAATTTCCCTACGGTGCTTTCTGGTGGCAGTCTCCCGATGGCAGCCAAATCTTCAGCCTGATGTCTCCCCCTAACGTTGCTGGTGTTATGGATACAAATCCCATTACTATGGCAAGCTACGCCATTGATTGGGAAATTCAAACCTCACTCAAGGAGGCATTTTGGTTACCTGGTGTGGGAGATCATGGTGGTGGTCCCACCAGGGATATGTTACAAGTAGCAAGGCGTTGGCAGAAATCCCCATTCTTTCCAAAGCTGGAATTTACCACCGCCAGTGACTATTTGTTGAAGGTTAGTAGGTTGAAGGTTAGCAGGTTGTTCGCGAAGCGTGGCCTTTTGGCCAAGGTTGCAGGTTGTATTGAGAACCTTCAAGCTTTAACTCCAAGCAACCTTACACAGAGTGTCGCAAGTGTGGCAAGTGTGAGGGGAGAAGAAATTAAAGGAGGGGGGAAAGGCCAAAGCCAAACCACTAAAGAGATTCCGGTCTGGAATGATGAACTCTATCTAGAATTCCATCGGGGTTGCTATACCACTCACGCTGACCAAAAGCGCTATCTACGTCGTTGTGAGGGGTTATTGTACCAAGCCGAACTGTTTGCTGTCCTAAAAACCATTGCGACAGGACAAGCCTATCCTAAGACTGAACTAGAGGAAGCCTGGAAAAAGGTCTTATTTAATCAGTTCCACGACATCTTACCAGGAACATCGATCCCAGAAGTCTTTGTAGACGCTAATCAGGCTTGGCAGGAAGTCGAGGAGTTGACCGGGGAGATATTGGAGGAATCATTAAATGCGATCGCATCCAAGATCACCCTGCCACCACCACCCAAACCCAATGCTCAAGCCATTATTGTCTTTAATCCTCTCAATTGGCAGCGTTCAGAAGTAATTGCTATTTCTTTAGCTATTTCGTTACCTGTTTCTATACCGGTCGGGTCAATCGAATGGGAAGTGTATGACTGTTTTGGGGAAAAGATAGTCTCTCACGTTAGCTACGATCAAGCCCAAGATATCCCAAACAATGACAATAACAATGACAATCTCTCCTATAGTCAGATCGAATTGCTGTTTCTAGCCAGTAATATTCCTTCGGTAGGATATCGTGTTTTTTGGTTGTGCAGCAATGATGTGGGCGTTGCTGATTCTGGGTATGATTTTGCCCCCCTAGCCCCCCAATTTTGGGGGGTACAAAACTCTCAAAGTCCCCCAAAGTTGGGGGATTTAGGGGGCTTTACCAAAACCAAACAATCACGAATTCATACTTCAATTCAGCAACGCCATGATGTGGACTTGAACTTAGAGCTACCTCCCAATTCCCAATTCCCGATTCCCGATTCCCGATTCCCGATTCCCGATTCCCAATTCCCGATTCCCGATTCCCGACTCCCGATTGAAGATTTGGTCTTAGAGAATCAATACCTACGAGTAGTGGTAGACCCAGAAACTGGAGAGTTGAGTAGTGTCTTCGATCAGGTTAATCAGCGGGAAGTGCTTAGTGGTCCTGGAAATCAGCTACAAGCTTTTGAGGATAGTGGTCAATATTGGGATGCATGGAATATAGATCCAAATTATGCTGACCATCCTTTGCCGAGCACTGAGCTGATCGGGATCGAGTGGATTGAAACCGGAGTATTGCGTCAGCGTTTGCGAGTGGTGCGTCGGCTGATGCGATCGCAATTTTGTCAGGACTATATCCTCTCAGCAGAATCTCCAGTCCTCAAAATTGCCACTACCGTAGACTGGCAGGAACGCCATGTATTAGTAAAAGCTGCTTTTCCATTAGCCATTGATGCCGATTATGTGTCCTATGAGATGCCTTGTGGGGTAATTAGACGTTCTACTCAACCCCAAACCCCTGCTGAGCAAGCTAAATGGGAAGTACCTGCTCTGCGCTGGGCAGACTTGAGTGATCAAACCTATGGTGTCAGTTTGCTGAATGATTGCAAATACGGCTATGATGCCCAGGCTTCCCAATTACGTCTAACATTGCTTCGCTCTCCCACTTGGCCCGATCCTGAAACTGATCAAGGCATCCACCAATTCACCTATGCTTTGTATCCTCATCAAGGCAGTTGGCGTTCTGCAGATACAATTTACCTAGCATACCAACTTAATTTACCATTTTTAGGGTTACTTTCGTCTCCCGCTAATAGTTCTATTTTCAGTAATAATGTCAGTAATAATTATCAACCTTCTTTACCATCAACCGGACAACTATTAAATTTGTCAGCCAAGACTTTAATTTTGATGGCACTTAAACAATCCGAAGATATCCCTGATCAATGGATTCTCAGGTGTTATGAATCTCATGGGGAGTCAGCGAATTTATCCTTGGTGAGTGATTTGGGATTAAAAGTAGTTCACCCAGTTGACTTATTGGAAAGACCTGTGAGTTTATCAGAACAATCATCTGATGAAAAAGTAGTTAAGATAGAGCCTTGGAAAATAACTAGTTTGGCAGTTAAATCCATAATTTAGAAGGGAGTCGGGAGTCGGGAGTCGGGAGTCGGGAGTCGGGAGTCGAAAAAATAGAACTTCGGAAGCAGGTAGCAAAGCGCGGATTTATGTATAAATTCCTATAGAAATTGTGATAATTATTGTTCCCTGTTCCCTGTTCCCTGTTCCCTGTTCCCTGTTCCCTGTTCCCTGTTCCCTGTTCCCTGTTCCCTTTGCTATGTCAACCTGTACTATTTCCTAATCTGAACTGGCATAATCAAATAGGTCATCTTCAATCCCCCTAGAGGCTTAAAAATTACAGGACTATTAGCTTCATTCATATGCATTGAAATCTCAGAGCTAGAAAGCGCCTTTAAGCCATCAATTAAGTACTTAACATTAAAAGCAATTTCCAAACTATCACCCGATATTTCTACTTCCATTGACTCCCGACCACTACCCAAATCCTTTGCCTCTACCGAGAGATTAAGCCGCTGGTTAACACTATCAATATTAAACTTGACAATATTATTTTTCTGGTCAGCTAACACTGCAATCCGTTCTACTGCACTGAGTAATTGACGGCGATCTAGAATGATCTGACGCTCAAAGTGTTTCGGAAGCAGCTGATGATAGGAAGGGTACTGTCCTTCCAAAGTTCGGCTTGTTAAACGCTGTTCTCCCCCTTGACAAACAATCTGACCAGGTTCAAACTGAATCGCAATAATATCCTGAGCTTCAGCCTTAGATACTATCCGCTCCAACTCCCGTAACGCTCTAGCTGGTAACGTAAATTCTACGGGTAAATCATGATCATCCAATTCTTGGGTAGCTTCAGTCGTTGCACTTTCCTCTATTCTCCGATTAGTTTCCACAACTGCTAGTCGGTGACCATCGGTAGCAGCAAATTCCAATTTGTCCGACTGTACAGTAAGGTGAACCCCCGTCAGCACTTGCTTAGTTTCATCAGAACTAGTGGCAAATAAAGAACCCTGCAATCCAGCCTTTAAGACTTCTACAGGAATATGAACCGCAACGGATGTGTTAACTTCCGGCAGCTCGGGGAATTCCTCAGAACTCATACCTCGAACCTGATAACGTCCAGTAGCTGAGGTTAAGGTCACAATCAGGCTATCACTGTCTGTATCTTTACCATCATCCTCTAGAGTAATTTCCCCTGAAGGTAGACGGGAGACAATATCATTGAGGAGTTTTGCTGGCAGGGTAATTTCCCCTCCTGTCTCAACGTCAGCCTTAAAACTAGTCTGGATACCCAGGCTAAGGTCGAAAGCAGTTAGTAGCACCCGCTGATTTTTTTGGTCTGCTTCTAACAAAACATTACCCAGCACAGGATGAGTAGGGCGAGAAGGGACTACCCGACTCACTAGTGAAAGGTTTGTATTGAGGTCACTTTGACTGCAAACCAGTTTCATGATTGGTTTCGTAATGGGGCTTACTTTAGGACAAAAATATAGCACTCGATTACTAATTTTTGTACAAAACCACCTCAAAAACGTAAGCATTCAGCGGTCAGTGGTCAGCGGTCAGTGGTCAGCGGTCAGTAGTCAGCGGTCAGTGGTCAGCGGTCAGTGGTCAGTGGTCACCAGTCACTGGTCAGTGGTCAGCGGTCACTGGTCAGTGGTCAGCAGTCAGCTAATAGCACCTCAAGTAGCGATGCAGCGCGTAGCCCATAGGCTGATAACTTACTCAAAAACAATAGCGCTATACTAATTGGCCTAGTAATCCATTTGTGGAAAAAGTTGTGGAAAAATTCGGTGATTTTTCCACAGAGCATTTATACTCAGAAGCTATATATTATAGCAGTAAACTCGATCATAGCATCAAGCTCAAGCCGTTAATTAACAAACGTTAATTAAAAAACGTTAATTAAAATATCGCTTTCTAGCCTAATCAGGTACAGAGTATTTTTCCCTGTTCCCGATTCCCGATTCCCGATTCCCGATTCCCGATTCCCGATTCCCTACTCCCTGCTCCCTAAACGCCAGGACAAAAGTACCTCAAACGTCGCTGATAATTGCTATAAACACGCTTTATTTTTGGTTTTGACTCCTGGCTGTCAGATTTATGCGATCGCTTAACTGAGAAAGTTTCTGAGCTAACTCATCATCTTTTTCCCGCAGCTGAGCAATTTTATCGCAACTGTACATAACTGTCGTGTGGTCTTTGCCCCCAAATTCTTCCCCAATTCGGGGTAGGCTCAATTCTGTATGCTGCCTCATCAGATACATCCCAATTTGCCTAGCCGAACTAATTTCTCGCCTCCGAGAGCTACTTTTTAAGTCTTCCACTGAAAGATTAAACGTATCGGATATAGTACTTAAAATCACTTCAGGAGAAGTCTTAATCTTCTTGGTCGGTGGGTTCAAAATCGGTGCAATATTTTCCACATTCATCGCTAAACCCGCAATCGATACATAAGTTACCGCCCTAATTAAAGCTCCCTCTAATTCTCTAATGTTAGAGGTATAGCTAGCAGCAATATACTCAACTACGTCGTGGGATAGACGTATATTTTCGTCCTCTGCCTTTTTTTGCAAGATAGCCATTCTGGTTTCTAAATCCGGTGGCTGAATATCAGCGATTAAACCCATAGAAAAGCGCGAACAAAGGCGTTCTTCCAAGCTATTAATCTGATGAGGAGGACGGTCTGATGCCAAGACAATTTGTTTACCAGCTTCGTGCAAAGTATTGAAGGTGTGGAAAAACTCTTCCTGAGTATATTCCTTACCTTCAAGAAACTGAATATCATCTACCAAAAGTACCTCAGCTGTCCGATAATGTTCTCGAAAGCTCTGGAGACTATCCTCGCGAATAGCAGAAATTAAATCATTAGTGAACTGCTCAGTAGAAACATAAAAAATTTTAGAGTCTGGGTTATTCTCCAAGCGGTAATGACCAATTGCCTGCATTAAGTGAGTTTTGCCTAAACCAACACCACCACAAAGAAACAGAGGGTTAAACTCCCGTCCTGGATACTCCCCTACCGCCAAAGATGCAGCATGAGCCATGCGATTATTAGGACCAACCACAAAGCGAGAGAAAACATGCTTAGGATTTAACTTAGACCGTCTTGGCTGGTTTTTAAAGGTATTTTGGGAATGATTAGTGGCTACGGGAAATGACCAGGAAAAGTCAACATCACCAGTCATTGAGTTATTCTCTCCTGTAGCTGTTGTGAAGTGAATTTCCACTGGTTGACCTAAAATATCTTCCACGACATCAGCAATTGTTTTAACGTAATACTTCTGCAACCAATTTCTGGAAAAGGGATTGGGAGTGCGGATCACCAAGCAGTTATTGTCAAGCTTTTGAGCGGTAGTTGTTTCGAGCCAAGTTTCAAAGGTGGGCTGACTCAGTTGTAGTTTGAGACGTTCTAATACCTGAATCCATAGTTGTTCTGGGGAAATTTTCACCGTTTTTCTTCTACCGTAGTCAATGGTTTCTAAGCTAGATGTCATGAGCAACAGCCCAGACCAAAAGAATAAAAATTCCTTTCCCTATATCCAACCTCCCAAAACAGTTTACCAATTTTCAGCATATGAAGGTACTGTTTCAGCATTTGATCGAATAAGCTTGACGGATATAGACGTTTGGCTTTTACTATGGCGAGTGAAACACTACAAATTGCTCAGTTAGGTAACCCGATTTTACGGCAGCACACTAACCGAGTAGATAATTTGCTAGATGAACGCCTTCAACAACTGATTGATCACCTGATAGCAACTGCTACAGCGGCCAATGGGGTTGGCATTGCAGCACCCCAAGTATCTCAATCCTATCGTTTGTTTATCGTAGCGTCTCGTCCGAATTTAAGGTATCCCCACGCACCGTTGATGGAACCAACGGCTATGATTAATCCTGCCATTATTAGTCATGATACTGACATGGTTAAGGACTGGGAGGGGTGTCTGAGTATTCCAGGCATTCGAGGGTTAGTACCCAGGTATACTCGAATTGAGGTGGAGTATACTAATCGGTATGGTGAGTATCAGCGGCAACAATTCACAGACTTTGTAGCTAGAATATTCCAGCATGAATATGACCATCTTGAGGGCATTGTATTTTTAGACCGAGTGGAGAGTACCCAAGAGATGATGAGTGAGGAGGAATATCAGAAGCAGATTATCAATAACTTATAGCGATTGTTAAATCCTATACTCACTAATTTTAAAATCGCTACAATCTATTGATACTGGATAGTGCGAAGTTCTGTGGTCGGTTGAGTGGTTGAATTACCTCTAAGAAAAGAACACCCCGATCGCGCCTAGGGACGAGAATGTTCCAAACTGGCTGAGTTTTGCTGATTCAGCCAGTTAGATTATGGCTCTATATCGTAGAGTCGAGCAAATCTTAGTTGAACTGCGTCCTATGTTTGCAGGTTTTGTCACCTTCGAGTGGTTTGTGTTGCTGCTATGGGGAGTGATCTTATACACCCTGTTCATTGTAGAAACCGATAATTAGGACACTAGTAATTAGCATGCTATAATTGGCATATTTATCACATGGATGTGTCCTTAAAACCTGTAGAGTGGGTTGGCAGTTCCTTGGAAGATTTGAAAAAATTTCCCTCAGAAGTTCAGCAAGTTATGGGTTATGCCTTGTACTTAGCTCAATGTGGAGACAAACATCCCGGTGCTAAACCCCTCAAAGGATTCAAAGGTGCTGGTGTACTCGAAGTTATTGACAACTTTGATGGAGACACTTATCGGGGTCTATACACCGTAAAACTCCAAGGTGTAGTGTATGTTCTGCATACATTTCAAAAGAAATCAAAGCAAGGTATCGCCACACCCAAGCAAGAGCTGGAATTAATTGAAGCCAGGTTAAAAAGAGCCAGAGAACATTACTCACAACATTACACTCACGAGTAGAGGTAGTAATTATGGTCAAAGAAATTGAAGTACAAGCTAGTAGTGGTAATGTGTTTGCCGATTTAGGTTTAGAAAACTCTGACGAATTAATCGTTAAAGCAGAACTGGCTCGTAAGATTAGTAGTATTATTTCCAAGCAGGGTATGACACAAGCTGCGGCGGCCAAGGTTTTAGGAGTAGATCAGCCTAAAGTGTCCGCACTTATCAATGGTAAGTTGGCGGGTTTTTCAATTGTGCGGCTGTTTCGCTTCTTAAACGCTTTCGGTCAAGATGTGGAAATTGTGGTCAAAACCAAACCATTATCTCACCCTGTGGCTCGAACACTAGTGTCGTGAACTAGCTGATGCTGAAGTAGAGTTATTCAGATAGTTGTCCTAATAAAGATTTACGTAAGTATTCAGCTATCAGCCTTTGACCTTGGCTGATAGCTGAGATAGTTAACTGTACTACATCCGCTCCAGTACCTGAATTCCCAGTAAAGACAATCCCAGTTTCAGAGTTCTAGCAGTCAAATCACATAGCAGCAGACGGGATGTCCGCTTGGGTTCTTCGGCTTTTAGTACAGGGCATTGGTCATAGAATTGATTAAACTTCTGACTCAGTTCAAACAAATACTGACAAAGGCGATTCGGCATCAATTCTTTCTCAACTTCACCAAGAACCTCATTTAGTTGTAATAACTTCTTCCCTAGCACCAATTCTGCGTCTTCTTGCAACAAAATTTTGGCATCGGTTCCCAGTTGCTCAAAATCAATCTCCCCTTTGCGGCTAATGCCCTGAATGCGGACATAGGCATAAAGCATATATGGTGCCGTATTGCCCTGGAGTGCCAACATCTTATCAAAGCTGAATATATAGTTGCTGGTACGATTTTGACTAAGGTCAGCATACTTAACTGCACTCATGCCTACGACTTTGGCAACATGCTCTTTAAATTCCTCAGTTTCCTCCCGACCTTCTTGCTTCAGTCTCGATTCTAAATCAGCACCAGATCGTGCGATCGCTTCATCCAACAAATCCCGCAACCGTACTGTTTCCCCAGACCGCGTTTTCAGCTTTTTGCCATCTTCCCCCAGAACCAAACCAAAGGGAACATGAACGACTTCAACATTTTCCGCAAGAATACCAGTCCGCCGAGCAACCTGAAATACCTGGGTAAAATGATTTGCTTGTCCGGAATCAGTAACATATATAATCCTTTCAGCCTGGTCTTGCTCAGTCCGGTAGCGCAGTGCAGCTAAGTCAGTGGTGGCATAGTTATAGCCCCCATCAGATTTTTGCACAATCAAGGGCAGAGGCTCACCATCTTTATTTGTAAACCCCTCAAGGAAAACACATTTGGCTCCCGAGTCTTCCACTAACAAGCCAGACTTGTCTAAATAGTCCAGAACCTCTGGTAGGAAAGAATTGTAAAAGGATTCCCCCCTTTCGGTGAGCTGAATATCCAGCAAATCGTAGATAATCTGAAACTCCCGCCGAGATTGGTCACACAGTAGTTGCCAAGCACGGCGGCTATCCGTTGCACCAGATTGCAGTTTAACAACTTCGAGTCTAGATGCCTCCCGAAATTCCTCATCTGCATCAAACCGTTGTTTAGCTTGCCGATAAAGGGTGACTAAATCTCCCAAATCCAGGGCATCAGCTGTAGTCAAAGCACTTGGGTAAGCTTCCCTGAGATAGGTAATCAACATCCCAAATTGGGTGCCCCAATCTCCCACATGATTCAAGCGCAGTACATTTTGACCCCGAAATTCTAAGATCCGGGCAATCGAATCCCCAATAATCGTTGAACGTAGATGTCCCACATGCATCTCTTTAGCAATATTGGGAGAAGAAAAATCAACAATGACCCGTCGAGGGGCTGGAGCGACTGCTACTCCTAGACGTGGGTCAGTGTGAATCTTCCTTAGCCGTTCTTCCAAGTAAGCAGGTTTTAAGCTCAAATTAATGAAGCCTGGACCAGCAATAGTCGGGCTCTGACATATGTCAGCCACATCTAGATACTGCAACAAAGATTCTGCGATCGCTCTTGGCGGCTGTTTCAAACGTTTGCTCAAAGCCAAGGCCACATTAGACTGATAGTCACCAAATTTGGGATTGCTGGCAGGTACCATCATTGGATCTACCCCTGCCACATCAGAACCGAAGGCAGCAGTTAAGGCTTGAGTGAATTGAAGTCTAAGTTGTTCAACAATGGATTTCATGGTGCCAGTGCAAAGGGCTCTTCATTAATCTTGCCTCTGAATGGTAACAGCCACTATTTACCGATTAATCCTAGACCTAACCGCACAATTACTGTAACTCCAGGTGAATTTCCCGTTTCACTGGGAAGCATCGGAGTAGTTATGCCAACCTGCACTTAAGCGATGCAGCGCCTTCATGCGGGGGTTTCCCCCATGAGCGACTGCATCAAGACAACGACCAACCGACACGCCCCTGTTCAGGTATGTATCTAAATACACAATAATTACCGAATAATTCTCCCGACTCCCTCGGTGCGCTTTCCGACTCCCGACTCCTGACCTAAATCTAAAGAACCCACCCCTGTGACCTGAGAGCTTCCCCCTCTTCCCCTGGTCAGACCTCGGAAAGCGATGCAGCGCGGTCTTGGGGGTTTCCCCCATGAGCGACTGCATCAAGACACGGATTGAAAAAAACTTTTTTTTAAATTCCATAACCCTTGATATACATAGGCTTCAAGGATTTATCCCCAAAAAAAATTCGGGTTTAGGTTGACAAACGCTTTTTTACCCTTTACATTAGTAAATGGCGATGAGGAAAGCCAAGCGCACCGCACCGCCCCGAACCAAGAAAAATCTATAGTTTGAGAGCCAATATACGGTCGCT
>NZ_JAAHHM010000141.1:0-15179 GCF_010692445.1 Moorena sp. SIO3E8
GAACGGCCACGCTACTTGAGGTGCCCGAGCCAGGAATTCATAGTCTTTGGCTTTGAGTCCGTTGAGATCGTCAGCCGAATAGCTTGTTTTAAGCTGACGGCTGACGACTGATAGCTGAATGCTTACCATAACATAAATTGATGGTTAAAAATTATCAATTGGAAATAATCAATGATTGAAGTCAACAACATTCCTAATAAAGGAAGGGGCATTATTGCGACACAGGATATTCCCCAAGGAACATTAATTGAAGTTGCTCCTGTTGGTATTTTTTCTATAGAAAAAATACCAAACATAAATGAAACGGAAATATTCAAGTATTACTTCGTCAAGCCGTTAGAATATGGCAAAAGTAAAAATTTGAATGGATATATTGTTTTTGGTTTAGCTTCTCTTTGTAATCACGCAGAAAACCCGAATGCTCGTGTGGACTGGATCGAAGATGAAATTGGTTTATGGTCACATTTAATCGCAGATAAAACTATTAATAAAAGTCAAGAAGTTACATTATTATACACCAACATTGATGAGTATGCTGATGCCAAAAAATTTGTTTAATAATTGTTAGCAATTCCTGGGATATAATTCATGAATCCTGATCTAATTTTCTGAGTCACATATATTTAGTGTATTCTAAATTTAAAAAACACTTTACCAGCTCGCCTTACCCTGAAGTTATACATTTTGGTTAATTTTGGGAAAACGCGATCGCATACAGCCGCTGTGGATAGTAGTAAATAGCTTACGCAATTCAGCCATGGACACCCCTTAGTTGGTCGAGCTGTGAGATCACAGCAACAGACTCAGGGGTTATTTTTTTTTCAACAGCTGATTTGCTGATGGCGGAAGAGCCAACACCACTTGGGAATTAGCCCTTTAGTTTAGCCATCATTTCTGCTTCATTCCAGTAGGACAAAACCTGTTGAATCTTACCGTCATCATTGATTTCAAAAACACTGATGCCTTCAGCAGTAGCCTCACGACCATTCTTAGCAGACACCTGCATCTTCCACTTTACCGCTGCCCCATTGCCAGCAATAAAAATTTGCTCTTGTGAGATTTCAAAGTTGTTAAAGAAGCTAGACAGTAGTGCAAAGAACTTCTCAGAGTCCTCAGAGACGTTGATTGGTGGCTTTCCCACTGGGTCATAAATCACTGCATCTTCAGCAAAAATCTCTACCCAGCCTCCTGGATTCATGGCGGCCATGTTAGTAAAATAGACATTGATGACTGATGCGATCGCTTCTGTTGACATAGTTTCCATCTAACTTAACCTTTCTATTATCTGTTAAATTCTGCCCTTAACGAATAATCCCAGCCAAAAGGCAAAAGGCAGATCACAGACTGATCACTAATCACGGCAATAACCATGCCAGAATACGTTTAGCAATTTTCTTAGGACCAGGCTTGGCCGAGAGCAAACCTGACAATAGCTGACGCAACATCCAAGGCGCAATCCTGATTAAACATGAACGTAGCAGCCATTGTAGTATTACTAGAAGTAGACCACAGCTGACTATGCCCACTATAATAATCAACCATCTCCAGGGTTGAGCAAGTATTAGCTGTAATACGCCAGGAATTACCAGCACTGCCAGAATCACCAGGATTATCATCAGCGCTGATAGTCCCCAAGCCAGCTTAGGGAAGTTGGGTGATGGTTTCAGGCGTAGCTGAGCCAAGATTTGAGTGATCAGCCAGTAATGAGCGTCAGCAATTTGACAACAAAAGTCGGGATTCTCCAGACAGTCTCTCTTGATCTGGTGAACGATTTCTCCATCAAGGGCAATCACACTCCGCATCAGTGCCTGTGCCCGATCAACTGGTAGATAGTACGTAGAAAACGTCAATCCAGACTGGAGGCGGTTTTCCCAATCCAGCAGAGCTAAATGGCGTAAATCACTAAGCAACTCTCCGGAAATATCAAGGCCGTGACCAGTCTGTTGTGCTTGTTTAATTTTTGTAAGAATGTCTTGATTTAAATCAAAGCGAATGCTATGAAATAGCACGCGGGAGCGTGTAATTTGTTCTTGCTCAATGTTGATGTATGAGTCTATATTCATACCTTGCCCCTGGTCAAGGGTTTGAGAGTGCTGTTGGGAATGACGCGGCACAGGAGTAACCATATTACACAACCAAAGCACAATAAAGGTTTAGAGGCTCCCAAATCAAGCCTTCTTCAGCAGCAATTTCTTCCTAGCTTAGTTTTATTAATAGCTGAATGCGTCAGGGAGTCAGTGCTTAGTCTACTTTATGGTCAACATTCAACTTTCAACATTCAACATTCAACTTTCAACTTTCAACTTTCAACATTCAACATTCAACTTTCAAAATTCAACATTCAACATTCAACTTTCAACTTTCAACATTCAACATTCAACATTCAACTTTTAACTTTCAACTTTTAACTTTCAACTTTCAACTTTCAACTTTCAACTTTCAACTTTCAACTTTCAACCAAGCTGATAGCTGACTAAGCCACGATAAACTGAAAGAATATTAAGAAATGTTAAGAGCTGGAGTGTTGAGAATGCAGACAATCAGGTTAGGTCAGGATGGTCCGATGGTCACAGCCTTGGGAATTGGGACGTGGTCATGGGGAGACAAGCTGTTTTGGAACTATGGCAGTGACTACGGCACTACTCAGGTAAAAGAAGCCTTCGAGGCAACCTTGGATGCTGGGATTAACTTTTTTGACACCGCTGAGGTATATGGACTCGGAGAATCCGAATCCCTGATCGGACGGTTTATGAAGCAGCTGGGACGGAAAGCCCAGATTGCCACTAAGTATTTTCCCTTACCCTGGCGATTTACCGCTCAGTCAGTTTCTGATGCCTTGAGCGACAGTTTGAAACGTTTGCAAGTCGAGCAAGTGGAACTGTACCAAGTACATATGCCTTTTAGTTTCTTGATCAGCCAACAGACGTTGATGAATGCTCTAGCTGATGAAGTGAAGCGTGGTCGGATTGGAGCAGTTGGTGTGAGTAACTATTCCGCTAAGCAAATGGCAGAAGCTCACAGTTACTTAGCAGCCCGTGGCATACCCCTAGCGGTGAATCAGGTGCAATATTCTCTGTTGCATCGGAAAATTGAGACCAACGGTATTTTTGATAAAGCGCGTGAGTTAGGTGTGACTATTCTGGCTTACAGTCCCTTAGCTCAAGGGTTACTCACTGGCAAGTATACGGTAGAGAGCTATATCAAACCCACTGGAGCTAGGGCAATTGACCCCCGCTTTAGCAAAAGTCGTTTAGAAAAAATTGCCCCTGTGCTAAAGCTACTGAGTCAGTTAGGGGAAAAGTATGAGCGAAAACCAGCTCAAGTTGCCCTTAACTGGCTGATTGCTCAAGATGGAGTAATCCCGATTCCCGGTGCTAAGACCGCACAACAGGTGCAAGACAATGCAGGGGCTTTGGGTTGGGCTTTGAGTCAGGAGGATGTCACTCAGTTGGAACAAGTGACTCGTCTTTGGTTAAAATAAATGCCCTAGGGAAGCGCCCCTACCATTACGATTGAGCAATAGATTTTAGAAACGATAGCCTGCACCAAATTGCAATTTAACTGGGGAAGTATCGTTGTTTTCATCACTAAGGCTTAATCTGCCGCTGCCGTAGATTATGGTGTAGTCATTGACTGCTGCTTCTACACCAGCAGTCAATACGGCTGAATTTTGATTACCTAAAGGAGTGGTGATCTCCTCGTTGTTCACAAAGGTATAGCCTCCACCAACATAAATGTTAGTATTGCTGGCAACCGGTACATCGTAGGTAATTGTTGGCTCGAGAGCACGACCTTTGTCCGAGAGAAACGCTGCACCACGCACTGAAATTGGTAAATTGGGCAGATCAATACGACCTTGATACATGCTACCAATCCTTTCATCGCTTGAGTTTGATCCAATTCCCAGCAAATTCTCAAAGGGATTGAGGATATCATTACTGATTGTGCTGCCATCGTTACTAATTCCCACGTAGCTACCCTTTAATCCATCAGGTTGAGCAGAGCCAGGGCTAGCAGATAGAACCATAGCAATCATTAAGATTAGAGAAGTTGCGGCAGATTTGAGTATGGCTTTCATCGGTTTCATGGTTATAATTAAAAAACCCCCCGCTTTGATTGCAGGGGGATGGCTATCAAGGTGCATCTACTATTTTTCTATTTCTCAGCCGAGTTGAGTTATCCGGATAAGTTACAGAAAAATATCCGATTGACTCCAGTGATGGCGTTGCTGAATGATAGGATGATTTTGTCGCCACCCCATTGAGAACTGGTATAGCGCTACTCGCAAGGCAAGAGGCTTGCATACAAAAGGCAACAGTTTAGTACAAAAGCTTTTGAGCTTGTATCAATGTCAAACACCTTAATAGGTAGTGCTATATATGTAAACAAAAAGCGATCGCTTGTTGAGATAGCGATCGCTTTTTGAAGTAACGATTTAGTCTAAACTCCGTAAGCATTCAGCCGTCAGCCGTCAGCCGTCAGCCATTCGCGCGAGCCTTTGACAAGCCTTTGGCTGATAGCACCTCAAGTAGTCTATTAGCTGATACGCGACACGCTGATAGGCGACACGCTGAATGCTTACTAAACTCAAGTAGCTAACTAATTGTCCCAAGTCTAGTTAGCCTGCCACTGAGCTAACCAGCTACTGAGCTAACCAGGGAGTTAGTTCAAGTTAACCTTGACAACTTTGTTTTTTTCCTCTTCAGCTTTGGGCAAGGTCAGATTCAAGATACCGTCTTTGTACTCAGCCTCAACTTTGGTATTTTGAACCCGAACCGGTAAAGGAATTATCCGCTGGAATTTACCATAACGGAATTCAGACCGCTTGACGCCTTTTTCGTCAGTATTGGTTTCCTCTTTCCGTTCTCCACTGATAGCAACAACAGTATCTGTGACTTCTACATTCAAGTCTTTGGCTTCCATTCCTGGAACTTCCAATTTCAGAGTGATAGCATCTTCAGTTTGGGTTAGTTCAGCAGCAGGAACATTTTTTAAATGACCAAACTCTCGCAAAGTAGTGGGCACAAAACTATGGTCAAATAGCTGGTCAATTTCCCGTTGTAGGGTGTTGATGTCTTTCCAGGGGTTCCAACGAACTAGAGTCATAGCTCTTCCTCCAAGTTGTAATTGTTTAATCGATTCAGCCTGGTTTTCTGGCCTTTGATTATTATGGTATGACTTCACAATAGCAGTGACAATTCGGTTTTTATCACTAACTTTATAGGGATTGCCGTTATGAATAAATGTTCAATAGGGAACAGGGTTTCTGGGAATCGGGAATCGGGAATCGGGAATCGGGAATCGGGAATCGGGAATAGTAAGAAACTGCTATAGTTAACGTTGATATAAATTACGGTAAACTGAATACAATTGGGTTCGGTAAACTCGAATTCAGTGGTCAGCTAATGCGCTACGCGCACGCTACGCGAACAGGTATCAGGTAAAGCAATTCAGTTAAGTCCGATGATGGAATCCACAGATTTTACCCATTCAGTCAGCTACCAAAAAGAATTGATTCTGAAATTACAAGCACTGCTGAAAAAAGAAATTGAAGGTAAAGCTCACTCTGAGCGCATTGAAGAATTATCTTCTGCAATTGAAAGTGCTACAGAGGCCCTCAACAACCTAACCCAGTATTTTAGAGAAACTTAACCTATACTTTTCTCGAGTAGACTCTAATAACTAGGTATTAATAACTGGGTATTAGGCGTTAACTACTAACTAACACCATTAACCTAACACTTAACTCCCAACACCTAACACCTAAGCCTCAACACTAAATAGACTGATTACTAGGGCAAAGGTCGAAGCGATGCAGCGCGGTCTTGGGGGTTACCCCCATGAGCGACTGCATCAAGACAATGATTTTTAGTCCTTGAACAGGTCAAGTCCTATTTCGGGTTGAGCTGCAAAGGCACCAATATTAGGAGTGATGCCCACAAATTGCTCAAATAAGCGAACGACTCTGGTCAAGATCAATCCCAGAACTAGGAAAACCTAGAGATGAAGTGAACAGAGATGGAGTGAACAGAGATGGAGTCTGGAAGGAACCAAGTAGGGAATCAATGGGATTGGTAATAGTACCAACGATGCCCTCAAGGAGATTGTCAGGTCCATCGGTAACATCATCCGGATTACTAATCGGGTTGTTGTTACCAGTGGTGACACCGGCGGCACCACTAACGTGATAATTATTGGTGTTAGGGTTACTTATGGTGCTGGAAACCATGGCTGTGCCATGGATACTGGAAATGCGATTCCTTAAATCCCCTGAGGTATTGTCACTAATGGTACTGGTAGCCGTGCTGCTACTGCTGACCATTACCACACCGCCACCAGAGTTGCCTGTTCCCGTAGCGTGGCCTTTGGCCAAGGGATTGGGACTAATCCTATTAATAGCCGTCGCCCTGCTACTGACCTTGACGAGAGGGTCATCTGGGTCTACTGTTCGATGACTACTAATTTCAATCTTGGTGATATTCGCGGTTGTTCCATCTTGAGGCTGAATTTCGAGATCAAACACTTGGTCAATGTCATCAAAATCTATAATTCTTTGACTCTCTATAGGGGGCTTGACGTTAATCGGGCCATTGGTGATATCCAAATCACCAGTAGTAGCCAAATCTTCACCAGTTTCAAGGTCATCTAGGGGAGAAATCACTACAATCCCTTGACTAGTAGCACCAGTGTGGTCTTCTTGGTTTGGATTTGGTTGTAGATTGCAAAGGGAATCAAGCACAGAACAGCTATTGTTTATCATCGAGGTTTCTACTCGAACGTCAACAAAGAAATGAGATGGAGATTCCCTGATTGACTTTTTCCGGCTACCCAGGTCGAGTAGCCAGCACATTTTTCACTTTGTCAGTCTAAATTCTATCTAGGTGATCAAATTATTGCTCTCGAATGCAAGAAAAATTCACCTTTTCTGTTCGCGTAGCGGCTCGTACCGAGCATCGCGTAGCGTGGCCCAAAGGCCAATCACGACAGGGGGATGGTGCCCTTTATCCATCAATTTTCTGTTTACACTCCCAAACCGCTAGAGGTTTAATTCCCGGAGCGTCCATTACCGCTTTGATTTAATAAATATTCCCAAATCCGTCGTATTTCCTCTTGATTTTGGCGAATCTCTGCTTGACTTTGACGAATTTCCTCTTGACTTTGACGTTGATAGGTTGCCAAATCCGAAAACAATTTTAAGGTCTCATTCAGAGAAACTCGTAATTGAGTAATTTCTGCTTGATTTTGCTCGATGGTTTGAGAGTGACGATTAATGTATCGTGCTGCTGTCTCTAACAAGTTCTCTACTTGAGTTAATCTTTCTTCTGGTGTCATGTCTGATCACTTTTAATTTGAGAGATTTATCTATTATATTCTTTTTTTTATCCTTATTTATGATATTAAACATTACTAAAAAATTAGGTAAGCATATGCGCTACAGATGGTGATAGCCGTAGGCTGAATGCTTACAAAATTAGTGCGTTCGCGTAGGGGCTCCATTCGCGTAGCGTGGCCCATTCGCGTAGCGTGGCCAATAGGCCAAGGCCAAGGAGCATCGGAAAGCGGTTCCTTACTGGCAGTGCCAGACGCTGCACGAACGAAACATCGCGTTATAGTTTGGTGGGTTAATAACGCACCAAACTAGTCGGAAACTGCTAGAGGTTTAATTCCCGGAGCGTCCATTATTGCTTTGATTTAATAAATATTCCCAAATCCGTCGTATTTCCTCTTGATTTTGACGTTGATAGGTTGCTAACTCGGAAAACAATTTTAAGGTCTCATTGAGGGAAACTCGTAATTGAGTAATTTCTGCTTGATTTTCCTCGATGGTCTGAGAGTGACGATTAATGTATCGTGCTGCTGTCTCTAACAAGTTCTCTACTTGAGTTAATCTTTCTTCTGGTGTCATGTCTGATCACTTTTAATTTGAGAGATTTATCTATTATATTCTTTTTTTATCCTTATTACGGAAATCAAGTCTTAGTAAAAAAATAGTGCGTTCGCGAACATAACATAGCGTTTAATTTTGGTCCGTTATTAACCCACCCTATCAACTACTTATTCTCTCTCCCCTCTCCCCCTTCTCCCCACACTACCCCCTCTTACCAAACTATTATCGCTACTCGCTACTCCTGATAACGAAATTAACTAACCCAAGTCAAAACTGCTATAGTAATCATAGTATTGCTAACTTTAAGGTAGGAGAATGACAGACAAAAATTTTGTAGCTGATAATGCTACTACCACAGAAATACTCGAACAAGTTATTGAGGAAATACAGCAAACTCCCCAAGAATACTTACCCAATTTGTTGCAGATAGTTCGTTTGTTTGGTGAGAGTGTTACACAGGATACGGCAGAAGAAAGCTTTCGTCAGGGATGGCAAGAAGCCATGACAGGGAATACACTTCCTGTTTCACAGCTGTGGGATGGGATTGATCCAGAATGAACCAGCCAAAATCCAAATCAAGGTTACACCTGAATTCAAGAGAAGCCTACGCAATCTAGCCAAGCGGTATCGTAATATCCGCTCTGATGTCCAGCCGATTATTGATCAGTTACAGTCAGGTGAAATTATTGGGGATCAGATCCCAAGCATTCCCTACACGGTATTCAAGGTCAGGGTTAGGAATAGTAATATTCAAAAGGGTAAAAGTGGCGGTTACCGCTTTATTTACTACCTAAAAACTTCAAATAACATTATTTTGGTTACTATTTAATCAAAGTCATATCAAGGAGATATTACATCCGACAAAATCCCGAAAATTGTGGCTAATTTTAAATCCCAGTAATTCCCTTGTTTTAGTGCGTTCGCGTAGCGGCTCCATTCGCGTAGCGTGGCCCAAAGGCCAAGGAGCATCGCGTTCTAGTTTGGTCGGTTAATAACGCACCAAACCAGTGGTACAATGCTAGAAGTTTAATTCCCGGAGCGTCCATTACCGCTTTGATTTAATAAATATTCCCAAATCCGTCGTATTTCTTTTTGATTTTGACGAATCTCCTCTTGACTTTGACGTTGATAGGTGGCTAACTCAGAAAACAATCTTAAGGTCTCATTCAGAGAAACTCGTAATTGAGTGATGTCTGCTTGATTTTGCTCAATGGTCTGACTATGGCGATTAATGTATCGTGCTGCTGTCTCTAACAAGTTCTCTACTTGAGTTAATCTTTCTTCTGGTGTCATGTCTGATCACTTTTAATCTGATCTATTTATCTATTGTATTTTAGTTTTACTCCTTATTACCGATGTTAAACATTACTAAAAAAATAGTGCGTTCGCGAAGCGGTTCGTTACTGGCAGTGCCAGACGCTGCGCGAACGGAACATCGCCATCTAGTTTGGTACTTTATTAACCAACCAAAGCAATTACTTCTACCCTCTCCCTGGGCGTGTTAACCACACTTACCATATTTATTTTTATCATATTTACCACGCTTACCACGCTTACCACGCTGCACGCAAAGCTAAAATGTGGTAAACTAGGGGAATACGTATAAGCAGGTGGAGAAAAATCAACTACCATCAAAGAAGCTATTATCCACACCATTCAGGCAATTTAGCCCACCAGGCAGCAGGTGTTATCGTTAATTCCACCTACCAAATTATTTAGTAATCCAAAATTCCTCAGAATTTTGCCCTTGGCTGTGTTCGAACGTCTGGATCAGCGATTAGACGAGATGAAGTCAACCTTGGCCGAAGAGGCAATACTCCTAAAGTCTGATATTTTGGTAAATCAGAGGGTGAGTACTGAGGCTCAGAGCCAGAGGTTTACCCTGATCGGATCAGAACAGTTCAGTTGTCTACTGTGGGGGGAAGCCCAACCGGAGACCTTAACTGGGTATGACTCTCTGATGAGACTGTACCAAGTGGGATTGACCTTCGCTCCGGATGCGATCGCAAACTTTCTTACCCATCTCAAGGACTCCTACCTAACCTCACCATTAGAAGTTGACACCTCTGAGGATATTCTCAACCTAATCAAGAGGGCTCAAGCTTCCCTCAAACCCAATAATCCAGATATCCAGAGCGAATTTACCCTATCATTAATCGATATTCTGTGTGACTACAGCACCGATGTTCCACCATTAGCAGAGCCAGATTATCCCTATGCGTCCATTTGTCAACCCGTAGCAGAAGCACTGCACCAGCAGGTTGAGCAAGAGCGATTGCTCAATCAGGTGACCAGTCAAATCCGTCAAAGCCAAGAGTTACCGCTGATCCTGACCACAGCAGTTGAACGGGTACGACACTTTTTAGAAGTAGACCGATTAGTAATCTATCAATTTGACTTTCCTTACAGCTCTAGTCCCACAGCACTAGAGCCAGCACCTGCTGCTGCCACTGAATTAGGCTGGGGTTGTATTACCTACGAAGCTAAAGCCTCCGATGGTATCCCATCAGTGCTGAATGTGATTGAGCAGGAGGAATGTTTAACCCATGTACCGAACTCTACACATAAATATCAGCGAGGGTCAACGGTTGCTGTTGATGATGTTGATAAGAGCTATAATACCCATAATTGCTTACTTAAACTGTTGCATCGACATCAAGTACGAGCCAAGTTAGTCGCACCAATTATTGTCGAAAACAACCTGTGGGGACTACTAATTGCCCATCAGTGTTTCGAGCCAAGGCGATGGCAGGACAGTGAAAAAAACTTTCTCCAGGCAATTGCTGAACACCTAGCCGTTGCCATCTATCAAGCGAAGTTATACTCCCAAGTGCAGCAGCAAAACAACACCCTTGAACAACGGGTAATTGAGCGCACCCAAGCACTCCGGGATGCTTTGCAAGCTGCTCAAGCAGCCAATCTTGCTAAGAGTGAGTTTCTAGCTACCATGAGTCATGAATTGCGCACCCCTCTAACCTGCGTAATTGGGATGGCAGCTACACTCTTGCGCTGGTGTTTTGGTCAGGACAGTTCCCACAGATTACCTGTCGAAAAGCAACAGCGCTATTTAAAAACTATCCAGGACAATGGGCAACACCTGCTAGAACTGATCAACGATATTCTGGATTTGTCTCAGGTTGAAGCAGGAAAGTTAGTCCTGACTATCAGCAAATTTTCCTTAAGTAAGCTAGCCAATCAGGTATTGAGTAGCCTAAACGAACAAGCCTACCAACAGCAGGTGACTCTACAGCTAGATTGGCGAGTGCCACCAGAAAGGGACTGTTTTTCTGCAGACCAACGGCGGGTTACACAGATTTTGTTTAACCTTTTAAGTAATGGGATTAAATTTACCCCAGAGGGGGGTAAAGTAATCCTACGGGTCTGGCCAGAAAATCAGTTAGTAGTGTTTCAAGTGGAAGATACAGGCATTGGTATTGCCCAAGACCAGTTACCATTACTGTTTCAAAAGTTTCAGCAGCTAGAAACGCCCTACCGTCGCAAGTATGAAGGAACTGGCTTGGGGTTAGCCTTAACCAAACAGCTAATCGAACTCCATAGGGGCAAAATTGAGGTGGAATCGGTAGTGGGAGAGGGGTCTTGTTTTACAGTTTGGTTACCCACTCAACCCATGGCACCAGTTATTTCAGAAAAAGCCCTGCCAAAGTCCAACCTAACTCTCAAAGCTCAAGGCACTGTGGCCTTAGTGGAAAACCAAGAAGAGATTGCTACCCTAATTTGCGAAATTTTGACCGCAGCAGGCTATAAAGTAATTTGGTTGATTGATGCTTCCACTGCCATCAAACAAATTGCATTGCTTAAGCCCCAGACGATCATTATTGATTGGCAGTTACCGACCAGGGAGGGTTACGAAATGACTCAATGGCTGCGTCAATCCTCCACAACCGGTGGGGTAAAAATTCTGGCTTTAACAATTCCGACTGTGCCAAAGGTAGAGCAACAAGAGATGATGGAGGTAGTGGATGATTACTTATATAAACCGATAGAACCGATGGGATTATTGTACAGGGTTATGGCTTTGGTGGAAAGTTATAGCGCTGCGCTATAGCTGCTAAACCTAGGAGTGTAACTAAACCAAAAATGCTGCTAGGTTCCGGCACATCTTCTGGGACAACAAAAGCATTATCCTGGATTTTAGTAATCGTTGAGTTCCGGCGAATAATGTCCGAGAGGCGAGTGCTTTCTAGATCTGGAGCCAAGGCGAGCAGATGATCGAGATCGTTGAGGAAAAAGAATCGGTCACCATCTCGTGTCCGCGTGAACTGGTCTGAGATGACCGTATTGAATAGTTCACCGACCAAACCACCGTTGAAGGAGTCTTCAGATATTCCTCCAATCCAGAAATCCACATCCTCTACAGACTTGTAGATTTTTTCAAATAGAGCTGCTACTTCTGGGTTAGAAGTAATCCCAAGTTCGGTATCGGTGGTCAAGAAGGCAGTGACCGGATCCAGACCGAGTTCCACACGAGCCTGATTGTAGCCGGGAAGGCCAACTTCCCTTGCCCGGGCAATATTGATTGAAGCAAGGTCAAAGCCACCGGTGGCAATCGGGGCAAGGAAGTTCCGCACCTCGTCCACTATCTGATTGTCAACCTCTTGAGCCACCTGGGAAGCTAAACCCAAAAACAGTGCATCGACGCCATTATCAATCACTTCTTGGGGATTGAAGAAGGCATCGGCAAGGGAGATACTTCCGAGGGAAGTGCCGTTATTGTTAATGCGCTGAAGCTCTGGGGAGAGAAGAGTGTGGCCAACGCGAAAGTTAGCATTGGCAAATTCCACACTGATACGTGGGTCAACTGTGGGATCGTAGCCAGAGTAATCCTCCAAAAGGTTATCCCCCATGAGCAGCGGTAGGAATTCATTGTATGTGATTACCTGAATCTGAGCACCGACGACCTTACGGACTGATTCGTAGATAAAGTCGCCTTGATCAAGTCCTGACTGATGTAACTTCTCCAAAATGACCGGGTCGCCAGCGTCAATTTTTTCAGCAAGTTCTTCAGCCAGACGATTGTGCTCCCGTACGAACAAAGTGTGAACTGCGGTTAAGCCAATTTGTTCGTTGGCACGAACATCGCCAGCGATGAACAACTCTTCTCCTGATATAGGAGGGGTAGTGTTGGCATTAGGAAATCCGCCAGTGTTGAAAGGCAGTAGCTCTTGGCCATTGATACTCTGGCTCTTGAGCTTTCCACTACCGTCATTAGTACGCAAAAATTCCGCCCGCACTGAATCAGATCCGTAGACCTGTGAACCATCAATAAAAGAAGTTAGCTGGTTGATCTGCTGGCGCGGATTGCCAGGTCCAGTGCCAGTGCCTGGAGCTGCAGGAACCCTGATCAAGGGTATCAATGGCGCGAGTGGATCCGGAAGACCAGTAGCAATGTCAATAGGGTTAATTGGGATGGGGGTGAAATCTTCTGGTGAGCGATCTAAGCCTCCCTCATTCAAATCCAAGTCGTGATCTATGAACTGCCCCCACTGCCAGATCCAGTCACTGGCGTTCAGGAAATTAGGTACTAATTCCTTCTGGGGCACAATCGTATTACTAATGTCACGGGGGTTAGGCAGAAGATTGCCGGTGCTACCGGTTATTCTTGGTGCATTGAAGCCATCCTCGTAAGCAGGAGTTAGAAGGCGAAGTAGTGGTGTTTCGGCTTCACCCAATGTGGGATCATTTAGGTTGTTACCAAATCCGTTAATAGTACGAAATTCTCCTGCAGCAGCAGGCACAGACATGGAAAATCCTAGGGCAGCGAAAGTGGTTATTGCTAAACCAAGCTTACGAGGCTTGAAGTTTCTAACCACTTCCAAGTTAGATAAATGATTTTTCATAAGGTTAGTACTTAGGTTAAGATTGCATCCCAACCGCTAATGTGGTAGATGCAGTAAAATACTTTATCTGTTCTAAGAAGGTGTTTGGAAAGTAGCTACATGGTTTGGTAAAGGCCGGTAATTTACTTTAGTTATCCCCAAGATTCACAGGTTTTTGTCTAAAGTAAGTCTTGACGTAAGTCCCTCATTTTTCGCCAGTAAATAATTTGTAAAACGGGCTATACGAGTGATTACGTATTTATTTTAGCTACATAATTTATTCCGTATTAACCCCATAGTCAAGATTAAAAATTACTGCTATTTGCTAATTTAAAGATAGCTGGATTTCGGATATCTACAGCCAAAAAAATATAGTTTTACAGAATCTTTAATTCTTTAATTAAAGATTATCTGGATAGAGAAACACAATAAATCAATATCTTGTCAAGCCAATAAATCTTGATTGTAGATAAATATATAGCAAGTCTTATACCCATGAGGTACAAATCTCTGGTTTTTAGGGAGCAGGGAGCAGGGAGCAGGGAGCAGGGAAGAATGAAGAGGGAAGAGGGAAGAGGGAAGAGGGAAGAGGGAAGAGGGAAAAAATAATGTGTACCTCATAGCTATGATAAACGCTATAGTGTAAGGATTTAGGTAGAGGGGTTGACAAAAGCATAAAATTTAAAGTAGCCATTGCTTAGTAAAGCAACTCTACCTCTTTTGGCTGAATAATCTCGTCAGTTTACCAACGAAAAACTGGTAAAGTGCTTGGCAAATCAAGCTTAATTAATTAGCTAACACTGTAAATTTAAATAATAAAAATTATTAGAAAATGATACTCGATGACATGATACTCTACCTGAAAACGACCTGATCAAAAAAAGCGATAAAGTCAAAACACAACACATACAACTACCAAGGCGATCTCCGTAAGAGTCCGTGGCTCTGAGAGATGGAGAGATGGGGAGATAGGGAGATAGGGAGATGGTAAGATTTTTATTAAGGGTAATTATCTGGAGATATTATAATATAATAAACCCAGTGCTTAAACCAATTACTAGATAACGGTTATTAGATTTATGAGCTACACATAATTTTTTCCCTATTCCCTATTCCCTATTCCCTATTCCCTATTCCCTATTCCCTATTCCCTATTCCCTATTCCCTATTCCCTATTCCCTAAAATCAAAAACTTCTGTACCTAACCTATTTTATAAATGCTGTGGAACCGCTATATATCGATAATAAGTTACTGTAACCACCAACAACATGGCAGCTAATTCTCTCAATTCAATTCGTGATAGTCTAATTGTTTCTTGTCAGGCACCCCCTGACTCACCCCTGCACAACCCCCTAGTGATTGCCGCTATGGCACAGGCTTCTATGAATCAGGGGGCATCGGGTGTGCGTATTGATACACCTGACCATGTGGCAGCTGTCAACTCGGAAGAGCG
>NZ_JAAHHM010000142.1:0-15130 GCF_010692445.1 Moorena sp. SIO3E8
GGAAACTGTCTGCTGATAGCGTACTGTCGGGGGTTTTGTACCTAGATAAGTGCTACGCAGAAACTCTTAATCGTGAGGTTAAGAAGCCCGCGCCGTAATCAAAGATTCGGCGTCGGGAGTATGTCACTTTTGGGGAACTTGATATTGATCAAATCTCCTACAATAAAACTACAGGTGCTCTGTCCTTTGAAGAGCGACAATTTGCTCAACTACAAGCAGGTCTTAATTTCAGTCCAGAGCAGCATATTGATTTACAAGTCTTCCCTCCTCTTTCCTTTGTTGCCCCTCCTCCTAGTGCGTTTTAGGCTAATTTAGTAATTGGTAATTAAGATTTTAGTAATTAGATTAGAATTACCAATTACTAAAATCTTAATTAAATTTTGCCGAGGTCACCCCTTGAGAAGATTTGGTATTCAACCTGACTTGATATTATGCCCTATTTCCTAATAAAAATTTTATTCGGACAAGGAACACCTTTCTCAAAGTTAGTAATATTAGATAGTGTAGTTTCAGCAATGTTATGGAGGGCGTTTTCAGTTAAAAAAGCTTGATGAGCAGTAATAATTACATTAGGAAACGTGAGTAAACGTTCAAAAATATCATCTTGAATGACTTCATTGGACAAATCCTCAAAAAACAAGGCAGATTCTCCCTCATAGACATCCAAAGCAAGATAGCCAATTTTCTTGGACTTCAGCGCACCGATAATGGCTTTGGTATCAATCAATCCCCCTCGGCTAGTATTAATTAGCATCACACCTGGTTTCATCTGCTCTAGAGCTTCGGAATTAATCAGATGATAGTTTTCAGTAGTTAAGGGACAGTGTAGGGTGACAATATCAGAGATAGCAAAGAGTTCAGCTAGCTCTACATACTTGACCCCTAAAGCTTGACACTCCGGGTTTGGATAAGGATCATATGCCACTAATTGACACCCCATACCAGTGAGAATTTGGGCTACGATAACACCAATTTTACCAGTTCCCACGATGCCTACAGTTCGACCATGCATATCGAATCCCAAGAGTCCATCTAGGGAAAAATTTCCTTCTCGTACTCGAGAATAAGCACGATGTATCTTGCGATTCAGGGCTAGCATTAAGCCAATCGTATGTTCAGCGATCGCATACGGGGAGTAAGCCGGAACACGCACTACTGTCATGTCCAATTCTGTCGCTTTTGTGACATCCACATTATTAAAACCAGCACAGCGTAGAGCAATCAGACGAGTTCCCTGTTCCGCCAGCTTTTCCAACACTTGTCCGTTGAGGGAATCATTGACAAAAACGCATACTGCTGGACATCCTGATGCCAAAATAGTCGTTTGAGTATCGAGGTGCGGTTCAAAAAAAGTTAATTCATGACCGTATTGGGAATTAACAGCTTCCAGAAACTGTCGGTCGTAGACTTTGGTACTAAAGACAGCGACTTTCATAGACCTAATCTCAAAACCACCTTAATTAAATTGTAGATAAAAATTTAAAGACTAGGTTTAAAGAAAAGGTTAATTCTCTGGTAAGCATTTAACAGTCAGCTATCAGCGGTCATGTATAGCACTACCCATTAAGGTGTTTGACATTTCTAAACTCCGAAACGTCAGTCTAGCTTACTTCTGACTTCTAACTTCTGACTTATGACTTCTGACTTGCGCGTAGCGCTATAAATGCTTACCTTCTCTTTTATTTCTTTGAAGGAAGTTTAAGACAGAGCAGTGGTAGAGATTGATACCAATTACCACAGTCTTAAATTAAGTTAAAGGATTAACAAATAATGAGTAGAGTGAGCTATAAACAATAGCTTGGATGCCTAGCAAAAATCATTGAATCACATCTGGTTGCTTTGCAATCCGTTCATGATAGTTTTGATGCTCCCAGCTGTCAACAATAAAGGAAGAATTAATCTTCTTAGGTGCGCTTTCCGTGATGGCGAGGGATTGCTCGCCATCACGGGTCGCACCTCTGTATCGCTGGATACGGTATGACTCCGGTTGGGTTTCCCGACAAGGGTGAACGCGCAGCAAGAAAGAGCATTCTTAATTATCGACAAACGTAAATTTGTAAACCTCTTAAAGGAGATTTGTCCATGGCAACTGTCAAAGTGGGTATCAATGGATTTGGTCGTATCGGACGACTCGTATTCCGTGCTGCCCTCAACTACCCAGAAATCGAAGTGCTGGGCATTAATGACCTAGTTCCACCACAGACTATCGCCTATTTACTCAAATACGACTCAACCCATGGTCGTTTCAAAGGTACCGTAGAAGCTGAAGCTGATGGAATTGTGGTCAATGGCAAGAAAATCCCCTGTGTCTCAATTAAAAACCCAGAGGAACTGCCTTGGACGAAACTCGGTGTGGAATATGTAGTAGAATCTACTGGTCTATTTACCACCTATGATGGGGCATCTAAGCATTTAGAAGCAGGAGCGAAGCGGGTGGTAATCTCTGCTCCTACTAAAAACCCTGATTTGGTTCCCACTCTGTTGATGGGTGTCAATCACGGTACCTATGACCCGGCTAAAGATAGTATCGTTTCCAATGCCAGTTGCACAACTAACTGTCTTGCTCCCATTGCTAAAGTGATTAATGACAATTTTGGGCTAGCGGAAGGGTTAATGACTACGGTCCATGCCATGACTGCTACCCAGCCAACGGTAGATGGTCCAAGTAAGAAAGACTTTCGGGGGGGGCGAAGTGCTGCTCAGAACATTATCCCCGCTTCTACGGGTGCGGCCAAAGCTGTCACGCTAGTGTTACCGGAACTGAAAGGTAAACTCACGGGGATGGCATTACGGGTACCAACACCGGATGTATCAGTGGTAGATTTGACCTTCAGGACTCAAAAGGCAACCAGCTACCCAGAGATTTGTGCAGCAATGAAGGCAGCGTCAGTTGGGGCGATGAAAGGAATTTTGGGCTATACAGAGGAGCCAGTGGTGTCCACCGATTTTCAAGGCGACCCTCATTCAAGCATTTTCGATGCTGGAGCGGGAATGGAACTTAATTCTAATTTCTTTAAAGTTGTCTGTTGGTACGACAATGAGTGGGGTTACTCTAACCGGATGATTGACCTAATCTTATCTATGGCAGCTAAAGTTTAGGTCGCCCGTAGCAGCTAGCGCAGGGAAAGGAAAAATCACTAACTACTTTCCCTGACTAGAAACTGGAGAAGGGGAAGAGGCAGAACAGACTCGAAGATACCCCAAGTTGGGAAAGACCAAACTTTCTCGTATCCCAGAAATAATAAAGCAGATGCGCGCTTCGTAGCGTCGGCGCTACGAAGCGCGCATCTGCTGACTTGGTTTGAGATTAATGAACTATTGGTGATTAAGTAAAGGAAAGTATTTTCCTTGCCGATACTCCCAAGTGATGCCCTCGGGATCCCGAGAGCGACTCCACTGGCTGAAGTTGGGCTCAGTGCGCATCCTCTTGAGTAACCTGTCCCCACAACGGAAGCGATCGCACATTTGTTTGACACTGTAGGGTTCTACTGAAATACTCTGGGATGACCCATTAGTGGTGGCAGTAGTCTCATCGCTATCAGGTTCAAAGGTGTCTGATGATTCTTGATTAACCTGATTAAGCTGATCAACTAAAGGAAAGTATTTTCCTTGCCGATACTCCCAAGTGATGCCCTCGGGATCCCGAGAGCGACTCCACTGGCTGAAGTTGGGCTCAGTGCGCATCCTCTTGAGTAACCTATCCCCGCACCGGAAGCGATCGCAGATCTGTTTGACACTGTAGGGTTTTACTAAAAAACCTTGCGATAACCCATTAGTAGTGGGAGTAGTCTCCTCGATCTCAGGTTCAAAGGTGTCTGATGATTCTTGATTAACCTGATTAAGCTGATCAACTAAAGGAAAATATTTTCCTTTCCGATACTCCCAAGTGATCCCCTCGGGATCCCGAGAGCGACTCCACTGGCTGAAGTTGGGCTCAGTGCGCATCCTCTTGAGTAATCTGTCCCCACAACGGAAGCGATCGCAGATCTGTTTGACACTGTAGGGTTTTACTAAAAAACCCTGGGATGACCCATTAGTAGTGGGAGTAGTATCCTCTATTTCAGGTTCAGAGGTGGCTGATGATTCTTGATTAACCTGATTAAGCTGATCAACTAAAGGAAAATATTTTCCTTGCCGATACTCCCAAGTGATGCCCTCGGGATCTCGAGAGCGACTCCACTGGCTGAAGTGTGGCTCAGTGCGCATCCTCTTGAGTAACCTGTCCCCGCACCGGAAGCGATCGCACATCTGTTTGACACTGTAGGGTTTTACTAAAAAACCTTGCGATAACCCATTAGTAGTGGGGGTAGTATCCTCTATTTCAGGTTCAGAGGTGGCTGATGATTCCTGATTAACCTGATTAAGCTGATCAACTAAAGGAAAATATTTTCCTTGCCGATACTCCCAAGTGATGCCCTCGGGATCTCGAGAGCGACTCCACTGGCTGAAGTTTGGGTCAGTGCGCATCCTCTTGAGTAACCTGTCCCCACACCGGAAGCGATCGCACATCTTCTTCACACTGTAGGGTTCTACTAAAATTAGCTCTAATGAAGATTTAGCAGGAGTAATCTTCTTTGTAATCTTCTTGTCTGTCTTACTTCCAGAGGTAGCTGATGGAAATGCTGTGGTGACCTCGTCAGCTGGGAGAGCTTCGACGATATAATCTGCTAACGGCACCTCCTGGCTGTAAACCCCTTTAGTTGTGTGATACTTGATGATGCTTTCCCCGCTAAACCAATCTAGGGCTGTCCTCACAAAAAGCCACCCAGCTTGGGGAGACTTCTCCAGACATACTGGTGTCTTCTGGCCATTGGTAAGATTAACCAAGTTGTGTGTTGGCTTGAACATCCCCTTTTCGGGTATATAAAGCTCATCTTGCTGACGTTTTCGTCTCGGACTACATTCGAGACAGTATTTAGGAGGCTTACCAGGATAGCACTCACGAGTAGTCATATGATTGCATTTCGGGCAAAAAAATGTAACTGGACGGGTATGAATCGTACGAGTGTGAGCACGCACGATAAAGGTTTGAGAAGGCATAAGTGTTCAACGTCTCATATAGTTATCTAGCAACAGTTATCAAGGAACCTGAGTGTGATATAGTTGTTCTGGTGCCGACAGCAATTCTAGGTATATCCCTAGGCACTGGCTGCCGTAACTAGATCATCTCTATCATCTAGAGTAAGCATTTCTGCTGGTTTGATGATCTTAGGCAAAACTTCGTCAGCAATAAATAAACTCCTAAATAGTTAATACTGATCGCTTTTGCTGGCATCAGCTATTTTTGATAAAGTTCAGTATGCTGCTAACGTTAAACAATAGCAGATTCATGCTAAATCCGTCAGACTACTAGAATTGAGATCAATATTTGATCGTGCGATCGCACAATCGCGACCTTGCATTTGTGAGCCGATTTCCAACTTTCCTAACCCTCCAAAGTCCGAACTGTCAGCACCTGGGGTGGTGTCGAATCCGGGGGATAGAGAAAATCCACCTCTAGCTGCCTAACTTCTTCAGGGGCTAAATTCAACGTCACCAATGGATGCCCTGGCTGTCCTCGTCGCTGCACTAAATGCACATAGCGCGTCTGAGCCTTTCGATCATCATCATCATAATTTATTCTGAGTGTACCCCGAAAGAACACGTTTTCAACCAGTGGGTTCAAAAACAGCAGTCGATCAGTACCCCCCTCATCCTTCAATGGCGTTTGCAGCGATACCGTCACCGTTTGGGGTTGATTAGTAGTATTCTTCAATGGCAAAGTTATATTGTATTCTACCCCATAATTACTGTGGGCAAAGTAGGCCGTATCGGGATAGCGCCTTAACATCGGTGCACTTTGAATTTGCCCTGTACTCAGAGTAATCAGATGTAGAGTCCCCAGCACATAAGAATATCCCTGCCCTAGCTGAGGAATACTCAAATAGTTAACATTTGGATTATCTTGAATCAGCACTTGCCATTTAGAACCTTGGGAAACACCAGCCACCCGACCAAACACCGTCGGTTCTTGAGGTGGTTCGAGAGGAGTGGGTATCGGTCCACGGGGTTGAGCTAAGCCACCCGTATCCAGTAAGTGTTGCCATTCTGCTACCGTAGGTTCCCGATAGTTTCCATTGCCATCACGAGGGGCTTTCATCGCTAAGTTAGCCAGATAAACCATTCCATCACTCCGTAAGCGCATCATGGTAGAACGACCATTTGAAGCTGGTGATCGTTTAACTGGAATTGGCTGATTCATTAACATCTGGCTTTGTTTTGCCTTCAGCACCAGTTTGGCGGGAAATAGTTCTTGGAGAATTCCCCTGAGTACATCATTCATCGTCCGACTGCCAGGACCAGCATAGACTGTACCGTTGGGATTATCCACCATATCCGGCAACGAGATAAACGGTGCATCTGGGGTAGACAGATAACTCGCCCCTTGCAAGACATCCACTGTAACAGGTGTGTCATTGGGATTATAAACTATTAATCCTTGGTAAAGGGGATGGGTTTCGGCCTGAGTCTCTGCTCTAGCAATATGGTGGGTAAAGATATCAAACCGTCCATTAAAGCCATAGTCAAGGTGAGCTGAAGGAACTTGTTTCCCTTCCGGTGAAAACGTAGATAGCAAAATTCCCTCACTTGTGACTAGTTCTGGACTATTGCTATTAAAGACAGGCACCTGATCCAATTGCCCTGGTAAACTACGAACATCATCAGGAGAAACGTCCACTCCAGCAATATACTGAGGTGGGACAGCATAGATGTTTAACGCCCGACACAGCAAAGCCGCTACTTCACCACGGGTAGCACTCTGATTTGGCTTGACCTGTTTGATATTGGGATAGTTAACCACAATAGTATTAATTGCTGCGGATGCGATCGCATTTTTAGCATACTGGGGAATCTGGCTAGCATCAGTAAAATACCGTCTGATAGTTCCATCGGGATCTGACGGGATAGGGAAATTCTTGGCTCCTGCTAAGACCGCGATCGCTTGCACTCGTGAAATCGACTCATTCGGTTTAAATCGTCTGCCAGGATAGCCCGAAAAAAATCTCCGCTTGTAGGCATCTTGAATCACATTCTTGGCCCAATGATTACTAGGTACGTCCAGAAAACGAATACCACCTCGTTGAATCGGCGCTGAGGGAAACGCATTCAGCATTAAGACAGCAAACTCAGCGCGGGTAATTCTAGAATTAGGACGAAATTTACCATCCGGGTAACCACTGACCAACTTACGCTCCCGCAGTTGGTTGATAGAATCTCTCGCCCAATGATTTTCCAGGTCAGGGAAAGTAGCGGTATTGGTCATAAGTAGTATGTAGTCTACACTGCTTTAGTGTGGGCAACTAACTTAGAATTTTTTATTTCAAGCCCACGATCAATTGTATTTATGATACTGTTGGTCAATTAACCGGGGTGTTATTCCCTGTAACAATATACTCAACATAGTCCCTATGTATGTTGCTAACATAAATTTCATAATAAAACAATAAAAACTACGATTGGTTCAATGACTGACAATTCTAAAATCCAAGACGAACAAAACTCGGAAGAGGATTCGACCATAGACTCTTCCCAAGATAACCTAGAGGAAAAAGTTATCAAGCCATCAGTTCTAGAAACTATTCCGGTTGCTCCAGAGGGCTTTAAGTCTGGCTTCGTGGCGATTGTGGGACGCCCGAATGTGGGCAAATCCACACTGATGAATAAACTGGTAGGGCAAAAAATTGCCATCACTTCGCCAGTGGCTCAAACTACCCGAAATCGGCTGCGAGGTATCTTGACCACACCACAAGCTCAGTTGATTTTTGTGGATACGCCAGGAATTCACAAACCTCATCATCAACTGGGTAAGGTATTGGTAAAAAATGCCCAAATAGCCATTGAGTTAGTGGATGTGGTGCTGTTGGTGGTCGATAGTACAGTAGAGGCGGGAGGAGGCGATCGCTTTATTGTTGATCTACTGAGTAATACTAAGACACCAGTAATTTTGGGTGTTAACAAATCAGATATACAACCTCGCCAGAGTAGGGGAAAATCAATCGATGCTAGTTACGCTAAACTAGCTACTGCTCAAGGCTGGGAAGTCGTAAAATTTTCTGCCCTAACAGGTAATCACTTAGACCTATTGCAGCAGAAATTAATTGAATGCTTAGAACCAGGGCCATATTATTATCCCCCTGACTTCTTAACCGACCAGCCAGAACGGTTTATCATGGGGGAATTGATTCGAGAGGAAATCTTACTCCTAACTCGTGAGGAAGTGCCCCACTCGGTTGCTATTACTATTGATTTAGTGGAGGAGCAACCAAAAATTACCCGTATTTTTGCTACGATAAATGTAGAGAGAGACTCCCAAAAAGGGATTTTGATTGGCAAAAAGGGGACTATGCTCAAACAAATTGGTACTGCGGCTCGTCAGCAACTTCAAAAGTTAGTCGCTGGTCAAGTTTACCTGGAATTGTTTGTGAAAGTAAAACCGAAATGGCGACAATCTCGCTTACGGTTATTAGAGTTGGGATATCGGGTAGAGAAGTAATAGTCAGTACGCTATATATCTAGCATTTTTAGTTGATATGTCAACCTATTATTGATATAAAAACAGATAAATTTTAAACTTGGTGCAAGAGCTTTTTTTAAAAGTTATCATTAACAATTAGTCTAAGCTGCCAATACTTGTTCAACTGTCAAAGCTAACTCGGGAAATGTTTCTGATTCAATTTTTTGATTTCCTGTAAATTCAGTCAAATCATAAAACCCATCAACTAAACGCAAAACCGAGACCTTAGACTTAATTGGATCAACAATCCAATATTCAGGCACTTCCCGCACTGCGTATTCAGAACGCTTGTAGCGGTAATCATCTTGGGGATTACCTGCACTGACAATTTCTACTGCTAGTAGTGGTGCTGATTCCAGCACCGCTGATGACATGGAACGGATAGCTTGCCGCTGACTTTCTGAGATAATGACTAAATCAGGAATTCTAGATTTATTCTCAGCGGTGCGAACCCCAAGATTACCAGGCATAACCACCCAATCTAAACTAACCCTCTCAATTTCTCTATCAAATTGCTTGAATAAAAAAAGCATAATCAGGGCATGTAGTCCACTAGCAGGTGGCATAGCAATAAGCTCTCCATTAACAAGCTCATACTTGTAGTCAGTGTCATCATGGTAGGAAAGATAGTCTTCAAATGTGTAAAACTTTTTGGCAGTTTGAATCATTTGATTTGCCTCCTAGAGCACTGGTTTCTTAGTATAGTTAAGGTGGTTTTTGTTGACGATTAACCGTCAACCGTCAACAAAAACCTATTGGTTAACTTCTAGTGGCCTATTTCTATTGATCTACTGACTCTTGCTGCTCTTCGGTTTCTGGCTCTTCGATTTCCGGCTCTTCGATTTCTTGCTCTTGATCTGAAATGGGGACTAAAGCAACCGCTGCGATCGCATCTTCATCATCTAACTTTTGCACTCTGACCCCAGTTGCCATCCGGGATTGGGGAGAAATAGCATCAACAGCTTGACGAATGATAATCCCTCGACTAGTGACTATCATCAATTCATCCCCTTCATTAACTACCTGTAGGGCTGCCAGTTGGTCTTTGGGTAAACGGAATTTGGTTGAGCGAACTCCCATACCAGCACGGTTTTGTAACCGGAATTGGGATACCGGTACCCGCTTGCCATAGCCTCCCATGGTGACAATTAATACCCAAGGACCCTGAGCCGCTGTTTCCACCATCTCAGAATCACTAAGGTCTTCTGTCTCTTCCTCTGAATCCTCAGTAGCAGCTAGACTAGCGATGATTTGACCGGACAAAATATCCATACCGATTAATTCATCATCACCCTTGAGTTTCATAGCCTTAACTCCTCTGGTCGCACGACCGAGGGGGCGGAGTTGATCATTGTCACACTTGAAGTGAATTGCCATGCCATGACGAGACCCAATTATGATGCTGTCTTCTTCCCTAGCACGAAGTACCCACCGCAACTGGTCTCCTTCCCCGAGGGAAATAGCAATTAATCCATTTGCCCGAATTTTGCTGAAAGCATCTAGAGCAGTTTTCTTGATGTAACCCTTATGGGTTAGCATGACTAGATATTCATCATCTGTAAATTCAGATACCGGTACAATAGAAGTAATTTTTTCTTCGTGGGGAATGGGTAACATCTGCACAATCGGTACCCCCCTGGCGGTGCGAGATGCAGCGGGGATTTGGTAGGCACGCAGAGAGTAGACTACACCGCGATCGCTAAAAAATAAAATGCTATCGTGGTCGCAGCAAGTGAAGAAATGCTCTACCTCATCATCATCTTTGATCCTGGCAGCAGCTTTACCACGAGTTGCCCGAGCTTGAGCTCTAAACTCATCCACAGGCATGCGTTTGATATACCCTTGCTCAGTCAGCAGAATCACAGCTTTTTCATTAGCAATCAGGTCAGTATCATCTAGTTCCCCTTCAACCTGTTGAATTTGTGTGCGACGAGGTGTGGCAAAATTCTGTTTCAGTTGCTGGGCTTCAGTTTCAATAATCTCCAGGATGCGACTTCGGCGAGCTAGGATATCCCGTAAATCCGCAATCCTAACTTGTAATTCCTCATGCTCAGCTTGAATCTTTTGGGCTTCCAAAGCAGTCAGACGGCGCAGCTGCATTTGCAAAATAGCATCAGCTTGGGCTTCAGATAGACTAAATTCTGTAACTAATTGTCCTCGTGCTGTAGTCGTATCTGCCGCCCCCCGAATCACGGCAATCACAGCATCTAAGCTATCTAGGGCAATTAGCAACCCTTGCAGTAAATGATCCCGTTCCTCAGCTTTGCGCAATTGATATTGAGTCCGTCGGGTAATGGTTTCAATGCGGAAATCCAGGAAAACATTTAAGAACTGCTTTATGGTCAGCAACTGGGGTTCATTGCCCACCAGGGCTAGCATATTTGCTCCAAAATTGGTTTGGAGGGGGGTTTGCTTGTAGAGATTGTTCAGGACAACTTTGGGATAAGCATCGCGCTTTAGTTCGATTACGATGCGCATGCCATTGCGATCGCTTTCATCCCGAATATCGGAAATGCCATCAATACGCTTATCATTAACCAATTCAGCAATCTTTTCGATTAAACTTGCCTTATTGGTTTGGTAAGGTAGCTCAGTAATAATAATGGCTTCCTTGTCTGGACGACCTCGTTGCCCAATCGTTTCAATTTCTGCCACACCTCGCATGGTGATAGAACCCCTACCACTGGTGTAAGCATCTTTAATACCCGATGTTCCTAAAATCTGTGCCCCAGTGGGGAAATCTGGACCAGGGATATACCGCCTTAACTCCTTATCAGTGATTTCGGGATTATGGATCAGGCCGACTAAGCCATCCACCAACTCTCCCAGGTTATGAGGGGGGATATTGGTTGCCATACCCACAGCAATCCCCGATGAGCCGTTGAGCAGTAATTGGGGAATCCGTGCTGGTAAGACAGTCGGTTCTTGCTGGGAACCGTCAAAGTTATCAACAAAGTCTACAGTTTCTGACTCAATGTCCCGAAGTAGGGCATTGGTAGCGATCGCTTGCAAGCGGCACTCTGTGTAACGCATTGCCGCTGGGGGGTCGTTGTCTACTGAGCCAAAATTTCCATGACCATTAATCAGAGGCGATCGCATGGAGAAATCCTGAGCCATGCGCACCAAAGCGTCATAAACAGCAGTATCCCCATGGGGATGATACTTACCCAACACTTCCCCTACCACACGAGCGCATTTGCGGAACGGACGGTCTGGGCTTAAGCCCAGCTCATGCATCGCATAGAGAATCCGTCGGTGTACTGGCTTGAGCCCATCCCTGGCATCTGGTAATGCCCGACCTACAATAACGCTCATGGCGTATTCTAAATAAGACCGGGACATTTCGTTCCGCAAATTTGTCGGGACAATGCGTTCTTGGGATGTACTCATAGTTGGACAAACTCCCTTATTATCGAGGATTTTGCTAAATAAATCGGTTAAAATCTCTCAAAAGAGGCTTTTAACACCTTTTTTTTCCAAATTTGGCTGGTTATTTTTAAATTTTAACACAAAATCTCGACTATAGCCGGTAACAGAACCACGGGCAAGGCTTAGACAATGAGCAGATTCGCGCTTCTTGTGCAAAAATTATGGGAAAAAGACAGAAAATTTCCTAGGGTAGCTTAGAAAATTAACCTGTTCTTGTTCATGTTGACTGGCGGTTTATGCCACCAGATTGTTTTCCTCCCCTGACTAAACCTCAGAGGTTCCCAACGACTAAGGAGTTTTTGATGAAACTATCCTATGTTTTGATCGGCTTAGCTATTTTTGCCATCGTTTTGAGACCAGATTTAATCCCTATCAGCCTCGCTCTAGCTATAATCGGCTTTGGTGTCGTGTTTGGTCTGTTTAGGGATCACCTGATGAAGTAATCGGTAAGGTTAATCTATTCACAAGTACCTTGACCTAAAGCGTTTTTCCATCATTTTGGCTGAATCGTGCTATAATATGTTTCCTGTCATTTACTCCGATGAGTTTCTTGAACACGATAACGGTCGGTTTCACCCAGAACGACCAGAACGTTTAACTGCGATTGTTGATGCTATCAAAGCTGCACCTTGGGCTGACCAAATTAAGTGGCAGTTACCGACAGCGGTAGAAACTCGTCGAGTGATGCCTCTAGTACAACAAATTCATAGCCAGCGCTACATTGAGACAGTTGAAGAAATAGCTAGGAGTAATGGTGGCAGGTTAGATGCGGACACAGGGATATCCCCCCGCAGTTACGATGTTGCCCTACTCGCCGTTAGTGCTTGGCTAGATGCGGTAGATCAAGTCCTCACTACCAATAATTCAGCCTTTGTTCTAGCCCGTCCCCCTGGTCATCATGCTGAACGTCAGAGAGGGATGGGGTTTTGCTTATTTTCCAATGCTGCGATCGCAGCTTACTATGCCTTAGAGCAATCGGGAGTCGAACGAGTTGCCATCCTAGACTGGGATGTCCATCACGGCAATGGTACTCAAGATGTTGTGGAACGAGATGCTCGCATTGCCTACATCTCCCTTCATCAATCCCCTTGCTATCCTGGTACAGGCCAAGCCAGTGAACAGGGGTTTCACAATAATGTCCTTAATCTTCCCATGGCACCAGGCAGCACCTTAGCAGATTACCAGCCGATGTTTGAACAGAAAGTGATGCCCTTTTTAACCAAATTTCAGCCAGATTTATTGATTGTCAGTGCTGGTTATGACGCTAATGCCGCCGACCCCTTGGCAAATATTGCGTTGCAGCCAGAAGATTATGGGCTATTTACTAACTATTGTCTGCAGCTAACTCGTCGTATTGTTTTTGGTTTAGAAGGCGGCTATGAACTCACTGCTCTAGCTCAGTCCGTGGTAGCAACAATTGAAGCGTGTTTGGCTTAGAAAGTTGATATGGGTAAGTATTCAGTCATCAGCAGTCAGCAGTCAGCCGTCAGCCCAAAGCTGATAGCTGATAGCTTACGATATGGCTAATTATAGATAGTTATAAGTATAGTTTGCTAATTATAACTTGATAACGATAGATTTTTATGTATAGCGCTACAGTAGGCGGCGATAGTCAAAACAATTAAATGTTTTAACTCGCCATACTGCCTTGATGATCTTGGAAACAACAGTAGTTAGATCAACTTAACTGCTTTAAGTCCAAAAAATAGAGTCAGAGCCACAACAGTGGCACCACCTAGAAGTCCAAAGTAAGCGATCGCTGCAGAGATCATAGTATCCCCCGAAAATTCAATAGTTTAATAATATTACCTAATTTTACCTCATATTGAGTCTTATTACTCAGAGCAATAGTCAACCGTCAATAGTGAACCTTGAACCGTCAAAGGTGAACAAACATGGAAGAAAATAAATTTTTTCGTTTTGTGTGGCGCTTTAATGCTATTGTTATTATGGGATACTCTTAAACCGTAATTAATCGGGATAAACCCTTACAAAACGGTCAAGGTGCAATGTATTGTTGCCTGAGTGAGGGGTGGTTATACAGTAATTGGAGTTGAACCTTCCACCCGTCTTTCTAGGCATTCCTCAAATCCCGTTGAGGAGTTGCTTGAAAGCCTTAGCCAAGGTATGCTTACAATCAAGCCAACCAAGCTCGACTGCATCTAGCAGGCTAAGCCCCAACCCTTTCAAGAAACGCGCGGTACGACGCAACAACACTGCTTGAACCTCGGTTTTATTCATGTACCGAGTTATTTCGAAGTCGGTACCGCGAGCAAGGATGTTCAATGCAGCATTGCAATCAGCCTGTAACACGACCCCATCAAATCCGGTAAAATTGTCCCCAGTCCTTTTCCCCAACAGGGTTCCATTCCTAGAGTCAATTTGCGACGTGTAACTAGGTTGAACTTCTGTGACAACCGAGCCAGTCCAATCAGCCCATTTCTGCAAGGAGTCCCGCATCTGACCCTTGATCCAGCTATTAAGCCTGCGAGACATGGTTTTGGACTGACGTTTATTTTTTATTGGTTGGGTTAAATCTGAGGCCGTAGGCCACGCTTCGCGAACAGAAAATACTTTTAGCGATTCCCCATTGAAAAGGGACTTAGATGCAGCTCCTATGATAGCTGCAAGCTCTGATTGGTTTTGCCTGTAACGGCGATTCTCTGTTTTTCTGGTCAGGTTGTTTTCAAGGATACGAGCTGACTTATCTGGGTCAAGTTTTTCTAATTTTCTATGAAGCGCCCATAGCTTGCCTCTGTTACGATTCTTAGCACAGATTCTATCGGATTTCTTGGTCGCTACTTTACCCAACCCCTCTCCGTGAGCCTGCCCATCTGAATCGTAGAAAGCCTCTGTGTATCCTTTATCCACCCCTATAGAACGGCGTTCAGCAGATACCTCTACAGTTCCGTAGTCTACTAAGAAGTGAACCTCAAATCTCTGTAGTAGCTGATTGTATATTAGCCTAATTTGCCCGCTAATTTTGCGGTTAGACTTGACAATTATCTTGTTCCTTTTTCGTAAGCATTCAGGTGTAGAGATTGACAAAGTCACCCCACTCACTTCAAAAGCGGAATCAGAGACAATTCGTGAGAACGCTGCCTGACTGCTAAGGACACAGCCTGACTCAGGAACTTTATGGTATTA
>NZ_JAAHHM010000143.1:0-14512 GCF_010692445.1 Moorena sp. SIO3E8
AATAGGAATGCGAGTTAAAATATCAGGCTCACAATGGAATATTGAAAATGTTCCTAAAATTCTTTCTTTACGCTGTGCTTACCTAAATGGGATGCTTTATTAATGATGTTTTTACAAAAATGAGATGCACCCAGCAAGCATGTACCTCGGTGCTGCCAAAAAAGCCACAGAAAAAGAACAACCGAAGAAAGAAACCGCACTCGCTAACCTGGAAAGTATGGCAGAAACCCTCGAAACAGCTAGTAAAAAAGTTGATGCAGGTAAAACACTCTGGGACAAAGCCAAGCCTATCGTTCTTAAGGTAGCAGATTGGTTCGGTGCTGCTGCTGCTTCATACATTATGGGTTTGTAGAACTGACTTATGAGCCAGTCATCTGATCACAATTCTGACTCACAACAGCCTGATGTGAATTCATCGGTTAAGCATCAGGCTGAAGCTTTTCAGGTTGGTGAGGATATGTCAGTTATCCAAGGTGATAACAATCGGGCTATCCAGGGAGATGAAAATCAGGCAGTTCACGGAAGTGAAAATCAGGCAATTCATGGAAATAACAACCAACAAGTCAGTCAAGGGGATAACAGCCAGATTAACAACATCTGGAATATTTTTAATCCGCAGCAATCTGTTCGAGGAACCCAATTAACTCGGCAAGAATACCGCAACCGTCAGGCATTACTCACTAAAGTCAAAAACTTTTGGATTAAAGGCGTTCTGGAAAAATCCCTCTATCACCAGGTAATGATTGAATTGGGATTAGAGGAGATACCCGATGCCATTACTAATCCTTTGAGCGAAATTATCGAAATCGGTGACAACTCACCTCAACCCTTCCCTGAAGGAACTAAAGTAATTGATGTTTTTGACCAAATTGGGACAGGAAGAACCCTACTAATTTTAGGAGAACCAGGGTCAGGAAAAACTACAACACTACTTGAACTTGCCCGGAATTTAATCGCTCGTGCTGAACAAGACAGTAATCAGCTAATTCCTGTAGTCTTTAACCTCTCCTCTTGGGCAAAGAAACGGCAGACGATAACCGATTGGTTAGTAGAGGAACTGAACACTATATATAAAGTTCCCAAGAAGATTGGAAAAGCTTTAGTAAGTCAACAGCAACTACTACTATTACTTGATGGTTTGGATGAAGTTAAGGCAGACTATCGAGACGACTGTATTGTTGCTTTGAACCAATTTCAGCAGGAGCATGGTGCCGAGTTGGTAGTGTGTAGTCGGATTAAAGACTATGAAGCCCTATCCAACGGTCTGAATTTTCAGAAAGCAGTTTATCTAAGATTGCTGACTTTAGAACAAATCTATCATTACTTGAATCGTGTTGGGGCTGATTTAATAGGATTGAGGAAATTAATTACAGAGGATATAGTCTTAAAAGAATTAGCCCAGTCGCCCTTGATGCTTCACATTATGACTCTAGCTTATCAGGGAGTAGCAGTTGATGATTTACCTAAAACTGAGGTAATAGAGGAACGGCGCAAGCAGCTCTTTGATGCATATATCGAGAAGATGTTTAAGCGTCGGAAGAGTAATCAAAGATACAAGCAAGCGCAAGTAAAGCACTGGCTAATTTGGATGGCCAAGAGGATGGTTGAGGAGTCGCAAACGATATTTTTAATTGAAAAAATGCAGCCATCTTGGCTAAAAAATAGAAAGCAAAAACGAATTTATAGGTTGATGGTCAGGCTGATGTTCGGGGTGATGTTCGGGGTGATGGGAGGGCTGATGGGAGGGGTGATGGTCGGGCTGATGTTCGGGGTGATGTTCGGGGTGATGGGAGGGCTGATGGGAGGGCTGATGGGAGGGCTGATGGGAGGGCTGAGGTTCGAGCTGATGGGACGGCAGGATAAAGAGTCAAGTAAAGAAATCAAAACAGTTGAAATACTTGATATTAATTGGAACACAATCTTGATTGACCGGCTGAGGCTCAGGCTGAGGTTCGGGCTGATGAAAGGGCTGAGGTTCGGGCTGATGGTCGGGGTGATGGTCGGGGTGATGGTCGGGCTGATGGAAGGGCTGAGGTTCGCGCTGATGGAAGGGCTGAGGTTCGCGCTGATGGGAGGGCTGATAGTCGGGCTGATGGGAGGGCTGATGGGAGGGCTGATGGGAGGGCTGATAGTCGGGCTGATGTTCGGGCTGATGGGAGAGCTGGAGAGTTCAGAAATGGAAAGAAAAACAAGTCCAAATCAAGGAATTTGGAAATCAGCTCGTAATGCTATTACTGTGTATCTGATGTTCGGGCTGATGGTCGGGCTGATCTTCGGGCTGATGGGAGGGCTGAGGTTCGCGCTGATGGGAGGGCTGAGGTTCGCGCTGATGGGAGGGCTGATGGGAGGGTTGATGGGAGGCCTGATGTCAGGGCTGATAGCCGGGCTGGTGAATGGTGGTTATGCCTGCATCCAACACTTCAGCCTCCGCCTTGTCCTCTGCCACAACAAATACATCCCTTGGAACTATGCCCGCTTCCTGGACTATGCTGCTGATCGCATTTTCCTACAACAAGTAGGAGGGGGCTATATCTTTATTCACCGGATGCTGATGGAACACTTTGCCGAGATGGAGCTTGAGAATTAAGAATTTAGAATTAAGAATTGGGAATTAAGAATTGAGAATTGAGAATTGAGAATTGGGAATTAAGAATTAAGAATTAAGAATTGGGAATTGAGAATTGGGAATTCTGACTTGTGCCTTCTGCCTTCTGCCTTCTGCCTTCTGCCTTCTGCCTTCTGCCTTCTGCCTTCTACATTCTACATTCTACATTCTACATTCTACATTCTAAATTCTACATTCTACATTCTTCATTCTTCATTCTTCATCCCACTTAATTGTCTTTGCACTCATTTTTTATTCTTCCTATTTTGGTAATTATAGCGTTTATAGGATTTATTAAGTACGCTTATCAAGCTCAAAGTCCCCCTTGATAAGGGGGACCAACGGGGGATCCATTTGTACCTGATGGCATAGAGATTGCTATAGTTTATCTATTGGTTAATTAATTATTTTCCTCTGCTAAAAATTCCGCTCTACGAGATTCGGCAATTTTAATATTCTACATTCGCCCATTGTACTTGGTGGTGCGTTACGGTGCGGGCTGTCCCAAAACTGGCTCTAGGGGTTGAACATCAGGGCAAGCCCGCCCCTAACGCACCCTACCCACTTCTGACTTCTAAATTCTACATTCGCCCATTCTACATTCTACATTCTTAATTCCTTAAACCAATACTAGCATGTGAGAAAATGGTACTCGTTAAGAACAAATAGGTACCTGTTTTTAATACACAAGTACTAAGATATTAGCAACAAGTACTAGTTACTGAGAAACGAGTACTGATAAGTGATAAACTAGTACTCGTTTGCGAGAAACGGGTACCCGTTTGTTATACACCAGTACTAGTTAACGAGAAACGAGTACTGGTATGTGAGAAATAGGTACCCGTTTGTTATACACCAGTACCCGTTTGTTATACACCAGTACTAGTTAACGAGAAACGAGTACTGGTATGTGAGAAATGGGTACTAGTTTGCGGAAAAATAGTACTAGTTTGCAAAAAAATAGTACTCGTGTGTTGAAAGTTATTACCTGGTCTGGTTTGTGGTTGAGGGTTGACCGTCGGAGGCGTTGCCCTAAGTCCAGAATCTGTCTGCTGCACTGCCCACCCTACTACTTTCTGTGATTAATCCTTTGGTGGGCAGTGCTTAAAACAAGCTTACCCAAGCACATCAATCTCACTGCTGCACTGCCCACCCTACATCAGACCTCTTGCAAAAGTAGTTTTCTGATAGTGTTTGCGTCAATTCTTATCCACTGTTCCCTGTTCCCTGTTCCCTGTTCCCGACAACTGCCGCGAAGTCTATCAACTGCCCACCCTACTACTTTCTGTGATTAATCCTTTGGTGGGCAGTGCTTAAAATAAGCGATGCTCGGTACGAGCCGCTACGCGATCGCAAACACATCAATCTAACGGCGGCACTGCCCACCCTACTTTCTGCTGAATGTTCTGAAAATCCCCAAAAGGGTTTTGTATACTATGATTGGTAGCACTATAACTAGTGCTCTACCTCCTTTAATCGGTGGTGAGGCTTTCCCGGAGCAGCAGAAATTCCATGAACTTGGGTCTTGGACAAACGATCGGTGGACGCTATAAAATTATCCGTCAACTGGGACAAGGTGGCTTTGGTCAGACTTTCGTAGCTGAAGACCAACACTTGCCTGGTGACAATCAGTGTGTGGTTAAGCAGCTCAAGCCAGTAGCCACGGATCCCTTGACATTGCAGACGGCTAGGCGACTGTTTGACACGGAAGCCCAAATCCTACACCAGTTGGGAAGTCATGAGCAAATTCCCCAGCTTTTTGCGTATTTTGAAGAAAATCAAGACTTCTATCTAGTCCAGGAATTGATTGAAGGGGAAGACCTCAGCCAGGAACTTGTACCGGGAACCCAGGTTAATGAAAATCAGGTTATTTCCCTGTTACAGGAAATCCTGAAAGTTTTAGAATTTGTTCATCAACGGCGTATTATTCACCGAGATATTAATCCTCAAAACATCCTTCGGCGTAAATCAGATGGCAAATTAGTACTGATTGACTTCGGTGCGGTTAAACAAGTGAGTACCCAAATCCTGGAAGGGGGTAATACTGGCTTTACGGTTGCTATTGGTACTCCTGGCTATCGACCTAGTGAACAAGCCAATGGTTACCCGAAATTAAGCAGTGATATCTATGCTGTCGGGATGATCGGGATTGTTGGTTTAACCGGTTTACGTCCTCACCAATTGCCCCTTGACTCTGATACAGGGGAAATTAGCTGGCATAACCAGATATCAGTAAGTGCTGAATTAGCCGATACTTTAGATAAAATGGTGCGCTATGATTTCCGAGAGCGTTACCAATCAGCAACCTTAGCCTTACAAGCACTGACTACTGCAATTAGTAATAAAACTAATAATAACAGCAATCCTAACACTACTAAAACTGGCGCTACTTTAATGTTGGGAATTGCGTCATCTATACAACCGCTGCTCCCGAAACCCCGACGATTCAGACTAAAACCCTACCAAGTGTTACTGTACACCGGGGTGATTGGATTGGGGTTTGCAGCAACGGTTTTTGTGTTGAATACTATCAATGAAGGAACTGCTAAGCATTGGTATAACCAGGGCGAAACCTTGTTAGAATTGAAGCGCTATGAAAAGGCTCTGGATGCTTATAATCGAGCTGTAGAAATCCAAGGGGAATATGCTGCAGCTTGGCAAGGTCAGGGTAAGACCTTGTTTGCCCTCAAGTACTATGAAGAAGCTCTAAATGCTTACGACCAAGCCATTCAAATTGAGCCGGATTATAGTGCAGCTTGGAAGGGTAGGGGTAAAACCTTGGAGCAGTTGGAGCATTATGACGCAGCAATAAAGGCGTTTAATAGCGCCCTGGAACTCAAGCCCAATGACCTGGACGCTTGGCTCAGTCTTGGTAATGTTCAGGTTAAGTCCAAGAATTATTATGATGCGATCGCATCCTTTGACAAAGCCCTGAAACTCAAACCCGATTCTTACCAAGCTTGGTATCGACGGGGCTGGGCATTACATAATTTGCGCCGATATAAAGCAGCAGTACAATCCTACGACCGAGCCTTAGACTACAAACCTAATTCCGCTGAAGCCTGGTATCAGCGGGGTAATGACTTGAGCAATTTGCGAAAGTATAAAGATGCAGCCAAGTCTTATCAGCAAGCGGTTCAATTCCAGCCCAACTTCTACCAAGCTTGGTATAGCTGGGGCAATACCTTAAATCAATTGGGGAAATACCAAGAAGCCTTAGCCCCCTTTGACCAAGCCGTTAAACTCCAGCCTAATTCCTATCAAGCCTGGTACAGTCGCGGTTGGACACTCCATCAAGTCCAGCGATATGAAGATGCCCTGGAAGCTTACTACAAAGCCATTAAACTACAATCCAAGCCTTACCAAGCTTGGTACAGTCGAGGCAATACCTTCTATAAATTGGAACGATATAAAGATGCGATCGCATCTTACCAACAAGCAGTTAACTATAAACCTGACTACAGCCAAGCCTGGTATAGCCTAGGCAATGCATTAGTTAAACGCAACCAGTATAAAAAAGCGATCGCAGCTTATGACAAAGCAGTGCGCTACCAGCCAAACTACCGAGACGCTATCAAAGCACGGCAGCGGGCAAATAGCGAATTGGAAGCAGAGATTAGGGAACAGGAAACAGGGAATAGGGAACAGGAAACAGGGAATAGGGAATAGGGAATAGGGAATAGGGAATAGGGAATAGGGAATAGGGAAAACTGTTACAGAAAGCGCAACACAAACAAACAGCCTTATGTTGTCGATTAGCTTAGGAATAAGCAATACAGAGGGCAAATCAAATGAACCAATTACTTAGACTATTCCTCCTTTCCGGAATGGTCGCTATCTTGGCACAGCTAACAACAGCTTGCCACAATCAGCCATCAGCCCAATTAGAAGAAAGCTCTAATCTACCTGTAGCAAAAGACGTAGAACGTGACCAAAGACAGCGCCAATTACCAGCTATGGAATCAGCCAAGGTCGGGAGGTCGGCGGATAGCGTTAATCAGAATTTCAGTAACAGAGGTTTAAGACCCCAAGCCTCAATGCCACTCTCCCATAGCCCAAATGTATCCTTTAAACCTAAACCAGTTCCTAGTCGCTCAATTCCAGAGCAAGCTATCCCAGAAGTCAGCAACAGAGAAAACTATAGTCCCATTGATGAGAATGCCTTTAAGAGAGTAAAGCATAATCCTCTCTCTACCTTTGCGATTGATGTTGATACCGCCTCCTACAGCAATCTTCGTCGTTTCCTTAATAACGGTCAACTCCCCCCTACTGATGCCATCCGTATCGAAGAATTAATTAACTACTTTAACTACGACTATCCCGAACCAGAAAGCGATCGCCCTTTCTCCATTACCACAGAAATTTCCCAAGCTCCTTGGAATCCCACTCACCAATTAGTTCACATTGGTATCCAAGGGGAAAAGATGGCCATTGAAGATTTACCTCCCAGCAATCTTGTCTTTTTGCTGGATGTTTCCGGTTCTATGAATAGTCCCAATAAGCTTCCCCTGCTCAAAGAAGCCTTTCGGATGCTCGTCAATGAATTGAGAGAAGAAGACCAAGTCAGTATTGTCGTCTATGCTGGCGCTGCTGGTGTGGTTTTACCTCCTACCCCAGGCAACCAGAAAGATAAAATCTTAACAGCTATTGAGAATCTCAATGCCGGGGGGTCTACTGCTGGGGGAGCAGGAATTAAACTGGCTTATAAACTCGCCCAGGATAATTTTATTAAATCAGGAAATAACCGAGTTATTCTCGCAACCGACGGAGACTTTAATGTCGGAGTTTCCAGTGATAGCGAATTAGTTAAACTAATTGAGCAGAAGCGAAAAAAAGGAGTTTTCCTGACCGTATTAGGATTTGGTACCGGTAATTTACAAGACTCCAAGATGGAAAAAATTGCTAATAAAGGAAATGGCAATTATGCTTATATTGATAACGAGTTAGAAGCTAAGAAAGTCCTGGTTAACGAAATCGGAGCAACTCTACTCACTATTGCTAAAGATGTTAAGATTCAAGTAGAGTTTAATCCTGCCAAAGTCCACGCCTATCGTTTGATTGGTTATGAAAATCGGCGGCTGAAGGATGAAGACTTTAATGATGATACTAAAGATGCCGGAGAATTAGGAGCAGGTCATACTGTTACTGCACTGTATGAAATTATTCCTGTGGGAGCGAAAACTAATGTCAAATTACCAGATATTGACCCTCTGAAATATCAATCCAATGCTGCTTCAACAAGTAATTCCAAAGAATTAATGCAGGTCAAGTTACGTTACAAAGAGCCTGACGGTAACACTTCTCAACTCCTCACCTATCCCTTGGTTGATAAAGCTGTAAAGCTAAAGGATGCTTCCGATAACTTTAAGTTTTCCGCTGCCGTTGCCAGTTTTGGTATGGTGTTAAGAGATTCTCCTTACAAAGGTAAAGCTAGTTTTGACCAAGCATTACAATTAGCAAAGGAATCCGAAGGAGTAGATTTAGAGGGTTATCGAGCTGAGTTTATTGATTTGATTGAGAGTGCGGAGGAAATAGGAGATAGGTAATCGGGAATCGGGAATCGGGAATCGGGAAGAAGTAGTTTTCGATGAACAGGAGACAGCTTGGGATTGGTGATGAGACCGACCTGCATCCAAGACTATGACTGCCCTCACCAAGTTACACCCTTCAGCTCAATTGGAAATAACTGACGCTCAGAAAGTCGATCCTGATCCAATGCATCGATCAAATACTTACCTGTTTCTTGTTGCTCTTCAATATCCTGATCATCAATCCAGGACTGAAGCAGATTAACCGCTTCAGCTTGCTTTTGCCTTACCAGAATAGAGTTTGCCAAATCTCCCTATCTCCCCATTTCCCCATCTCCCCGCGCCCCTTGAATTCCCTACACCCTGTATTCAATAGCTGACAATTTGGGAACTCTAGCTTTAGGACTGTATAAAGCCGTATAGCAGTTCTCAATTAGGTGAAGTACTTTCGTCTTAGGTTTTAGGGAGCTTGGGAGCAGGGAGTAGGGCTGGGTTCCTATTCCCTGTTCCCTGTTCCCTATTCCCTAAAACCCAGAACGAAAGTACCTCACCTTAAAACCGATGTAAATCTTACCAGAGGAAATTAGCCCAAATGTCGGTTATCGATACAGATCAGGGTCGCAAATTTATTACCACTGAACCGATCACAGAAAGTGAAGAAACAGGAAAACAAAGAGTGTGGGATGCCACTCGCAGTGCTTTTTCAGAACGCAATTGTATTGGCTACTGGCGCTATCCTATTTTTTCTAAAGTAGGGGAAATCTCTAAAGAGCCTGATATTTTGATTACTGATCAAGACCTTGGTCTAGTAGTAATTGAAATCCAATCTATCACCATTGATCAAATCATTACTATTGATGGTGATCAGTGGCAACTCCAAAACTGTTCCACCACTGAAGCACATCCCTACCAACAAGCTGAACATCAGTTAAAAGCAATACTCGCCTTTTGCGATCGCGAACCTGCTATTTGGCGCAAAGTTACCGGTAGGGCGATGATTGCTCTTCCTCTAATTACTCAAGAACAATGGCAACACCACGGTTTTGACCAACTGCCAGACTGTCCTCCCATTATCTTCCAAGACCAACTCGGTAAAGTTGGCTTCCTAGAGTGTATTCAAGAAACTGAATCAGTGATACCAGGAGAAGACATAGATGATCAGCAGTGGAAGTTACTTTTAGCCGTGATCAGCGGAGCACCAATTTTCCGTAAACCTCTGCGTAGCCTAGTCTCTACCGAAGGCAAAACGCGCGCTAATGTTGTAGCCGCTTACTCCCAACAACTCTACGAATTAGATATGCAGCAGGAACACATTGGTAAAGAAATCCCTCCTGGGTTTCAGCGGCTGCGGGGGATTGCGGGGTCAGGAAAAACAGTGCTGCTATGCCAAAAAGCTGCTCATATGCACTTGAAGCACCCAGACTGGACGATTGGGTTAGTGTTTTTTAGTCGCACCCTCTACGACTTAATGATTGGGTTAGTGGATCGATGGCTGCGTCGTTTCAGCAATGGCGATATCCAGTATGACCACAAGACTAACCACAAACTGCGAGTGCTTCATGCTTGGGGTGCTAAGGATCAGCCTGGTTTGTACAGCACAATTTGCCAGTTAAATGGAGCTAGAGCCAAATCCGCTCGGGATACTCGGGAAAGACAGCCCAATCGTGGTTTAGCAGAACTTTGTAAACGGCTATCGGAAGAAATCAACATTGAACCCTGCTTTGATGCTATTTTAATTGATGAAGGACAAGACTTAGTTACTGAAGATTATTTAAAATTCCAGGGCAAACAAGCAATTTATTGGCTAGCTTATCAAGCCTTACGACCCGTTAACCCAGAACAGCCAGAACAACGGCGCTTAATCTGGGCTTATGACGAAGCTCAAAGCCTAGACACCTTAAAAATCCCTACCACAAAAGAACTGTTAGGTGAAAATCTCAGCCGACTTTTGTCACAAGGACCACAATACCCCGGTGGTATTAAAAAATCTGAAGTTATGCGGCGCTGTTACCGCACTCCTGGCTCAATTCTCACCGCTGCTCATGGGCTCGGAATGGGGTTGCTACGTCCTGAGGGCATGCTAACTGGAATTACCAGAAAGGAAGATTGGGAAAAAATTGGTTATGAAGTCAAAGGTAACTTTATTCCCGGTCAACAAATCACCATCCATCGTCCAAAAGAAAACTCCCCCAATCCAGTTCCTGAATTGTGGAGCGCACCAGTATTAGACTTTGAAACCTATGGCTCTCGTCAGGAAGAAATGAGTGCTTTGGCAGATAAGATTATGCATAATCTGGTTGATGATGACCTTAAAGCAAGTACAGAAATCTTAGTGCTAGTTTTAGGCTCCAGTTCTGAAGCAATTGAATTAGAAAATCATGTCGCTGTTGTTTTGATGGAGCAAGACATTGATATTTATATTCCCACAGCATTAGAGTTGAATGAACTAAAGCCTCAATGGCCCCACGTTGATCGCGATCGCTTTTGGAAAGATGGTGGGGTAACCATATCTCGTGTGCCCCGTGCTAAGGGTAATGAAGCCGATATGGTGTATGTGGTCGGTGTTGATAATGTTGCCAGGAACGAGAGTGATGTCAGTTTGCGTAACCAGCTCTTTGTAGCATTAACTAGGGCGCGGGGCTGGGCAAGTGTCAGTGGAGTGGGTGACTATCCCATGTATAGCGAAATCCGCCAGGTCATTGAGAGTGGCGATACCTTCACCTTTACCTACAAGCGACCTCTGAAGCGGGATATTGGTGACCTTGAAGAAGGTTAACCGTCACAACTGTTTAACTTCGGAATAGGGAACAGGAATCCGTAAGCTATCAGCTATCAGCTATCAGCTACCAGCTTTGGAATAAGCGATGCAGAGGTGCGACCCGTGGCGAATTTAATTCGCCTACGGAAAGCGCACCATTACGGTCTTGGGAAGGCAGCGCGGTCTTGGGGGTTCCCCCCATGAGCGACTGCCGTGGTTTCCCCCACTCGCGCTTTGCATCAAGACAACAAGTAAGCATTGGAATAATGCTGAGTTACCTCCCAGCGCGTCGTTCGCACAGCGTGGCCATTCGCGTAGCGTGGCCAAAGCCTGTGCCACAAGGCTGACGGCACCTCAAGTAGCGTGAGCTTTTAGCTGACGGCTGAATGCTTACCTAAAGGTTGCTCAATGATGGCGTAAGGTCGTGATTGCTCCTAAGGTTGATTAGGAATAGTGCTATCTTTGACCCAACTTGGTATTAAGAAATATCCCATGCGAATTTTACAAATCGTCCCGTCGATTTCCCTGGTATATGGTGGTCCGAGTCAAATGGTAAAGGGACTATCTCAGGCTCTGGCATCTCAAGGGGTAGAAATTACAGTACTAACTACTAACTCTAATGGGGATGCTGGTCAACCCCCTTTGGATGTACCCCTGGATCAACCAGTAGAACAGGATGGTTATCAGATCAGATACTTCCGTTGCTCTCCCTTTCGCCGCTATAAATTTTCCCTGGGCTTATTACGCTGGCTATGGCAACACGCCTCAGAATTTGACCTTGCCCATATCCATGCCTTGTTTTCCCCAGTCAGTACAGCAGCGGCTACCATCGCCCGAAAACGGGGATTACCCTACCTATTGCGTCCCTTAGGTACCCTTGACCCAGCGGATTTGCGGAAGAAACAACAGCTAAAGCGCATCTATGCCGCACTGTGGGAGAAACCGAATTTAGCTGGAGCAGCTGGTATACACTTTACCAGTCAACAGGAAGCTAAGATTTCGGAACGTTTTGGGACAGCATCCCCTGATATCGTGATTCCCTTAGGAGTAACGCCGCCAATCCAGCAACAACTCCAACAACAACTAGCTCAAGCACGTACTGAATTGAAGATTCCCCATGACCAACCCTTAGTGTTGTTTATGTCTCGTATTGACCCGAAGAAGGGATTGGATTTACTTATCCCAGCTCTAGAGAAGCTATTAAACGAGGGATTCCAGTTTCACTTTGTCTTGGCGGGAACTAATCCTCAAGACCCAAATTATGAAAATACTATCATAGACCAGATCAAGGCTTCAACTCTATCATCAAATACTACCATTACTGGTTTCGTGACTGGTGACTTGAAAGCAGCATTGTTAAAGGATGCGGACGTATTTGTCCTGCCATCTTACTACGAAAACTTTGGGATTGCGGTAGCGGAAGCGATGGTGGCTGGGACAGCAGTGGTGATTTCTGACCAAGTCCATATTTGGGAAAACGTCAAAGATGCTGAAGCAGGATGGGTCAGTCCTTGCGAGGTTCAGGCTTTGACTAGACAGTTACGGGAAGCCCTTCAAAATCAGGATGAATGCCAACTGCGGGGAGTCAAGGCTCAGGACTATGCTTTAAAGCACTATAGTTGGAATGCGATCGCACAACAAATGATTCAGGTTTACCGTCAAATTAGTCATTAGTACCCGCAAGGGTACTGTCAAATCCCCGATAAACCAAGCACAATAGACATATCAGCCAATTAGCTAAAGCAACACAGAGCAATACAGGAACGATACATGAAAATGGAACGTATTCAGGAAATTCCTACCTTGAAAATTAATGGTTTTGCTGCTCTGGTAGGGATTATTGCGATCGCTAGTTTTGGTGTGTGGTTAGGTAAAGGTCTTGTGGGGTTTTCCAATATCAACGACTTATTGATCTATACCAACAACTTATTTGGTATTGGTCTAGTGATCGTAGCCTTGGTTGCCCTAAAAGGCTTTCTAACTGTCCAGCCTAACCAAGCCCGAGTGCTAGTGTTTCTAGGGAGCTACGTTGGCAGTGTCCGTACCTCTGGTTTTTGGTGGGTTAACCCTTTCGCCTCCAAGGAACTGGTTTCTCTTCGAGTGCGTAATTTCAACAGTGATAAGCTGAAGGTAAATGACGCGAAAGGCAACCCCATTGAGATTGCTGCGGTAGTTGTCTGGCGAGTTGTAGACTCAGCCAAAGCGACCTTTGATGTAAATTCCTATCAAAATATCCTGAAATGTGAGAACCCTGTCTCTTTAGACCGGGGATGAAACAGAGCGACGGGGTTAACCCCGCCGTATCCCTTTATTTAAGCTAGAATAGCAATAAGGAGGTGATGCTTTCGTTGTACAGAACAATTCCGATTAAAGCGACATTTTCAGATGAAGAAAAGGCTTTTTGGGTGTTTCAATGTCAACAGGCTAATAGTCTGATAAATTGTGCTATTTATTACACTAAACAGAAGCACTATAAGTGGCTAAAAGAACAACCAGAAGCCTATAGCACTTACTGGCGTGGGGATGAGTTGAGATTTGGTTGGAAAACGTATAAATGCGCAACCAAATATCCAGAGCTAGATAAATATCTAAAGTTGAGTCCCCACTACAAGGCGATGGCCGCCCAGTCCGCCCAACAAACTTTAAAGTCTGTAGGGGAGGCGATAACCAGTTACAACCAATTAGTCGGGCAATATTACAAAGGTCAGGTAGATAGGCCAAGGCTCCTTAGATATCGTAAGAAAGGTGGATTGGCGGCTATTACTTTTCCTAGGCAGGCTTTGACTTATAAAAAAGGGTTATTTTATCCATCCATCAGTAAAGAGAGTAAACCAGAATTAATTACTGAAATAACATTGGAACCGCCACAATTCATAGATCCAGATTGGGTTAAAGAGGTAACTGTTCGTCCTACTCTGGGACAATTATGGATTGACTGGGTAATTGATGATGGTAACCAATCAGTTGATCATAACCCTAACCTAGATTACTCACAGGCATGGAGTTTTGATCATGGCGGCGATAACTGGTTAACCGGAGTTTCAACTCAAGGAAAAAGTCTGATTATCGATGGTCGGAAACTTAAATCAATGAATCAAGGGTACGCCAGATTAGTTGCCAAATATAAAGCTGGCAAACCTGAGTTTTATTGGGACTCGAATCTGGATAGAGTGCAGGTAAAACGTAATAATCAAATGAGAGATGCGATCAATAAAGCAGCAAGGTTTATCATTAACCGATGCCTTCAAGAACGCATTGGAAATATAGTTATTGGTTGGAATGAGCGCCAAAAAGATTCGATCAATATAGGGAGGCGTGGTAACCAAAACTTTGTAGTTATCCCAACAAAAAGGTTAATCAATAGACTTGAACAACTTTGTTCTGAATATGGTGTCAAATTAACAATAACTGAAGAGTCGTATACAAGCAAAGCGTCTTTCCTGGATGATGACCCATTACCAACACACGGTGAAAAACCCAGTGGATGGAAGCCATCAGTGCGATTCGTTGGCTAGAAACCTTATCCCATAAGGATTTGGGGGATTAGCCACAAGGTAAGAAACCTTGATAACTTGATAACCATGTTGGTGAGATACCAACCCTCGCGAAATCCGAGTGACA